>CAUJGH010000295.1 GCA_963169575.1 Myxococcota bacterium
CTGCGGAGGCGTCCGTCGTCGTCGACGTGTACGCCGAACATGCTGAATCAGCCGTGGGTCGCACTTCCCTGTCTCGCTCCCACACGGGATCCGATGCGGTATCTGGTGCGGGAAGGGCGGAGAACGCGACTGCCGTCGGAAGCGCTTCCGCTGCGCGTTCGTCGTCGGTCGAGAAGGCCAGGAAGGCCAGGAAGGCCAGGACGGCCAAGGATTCGGCGCGCTCGCCGCGGCCGAAGACGACTGCGTCGCGTGATGTCGAGCATTCGGGGCCGCGCGCGATGCTCGCGCAATCCGAGTTGCAGGGCGGCGCGAAGGGGCGCCATGGCCGGCGGATTCCGAAGCGCGGCGCGCAGGCGGTCTCCGCCCCGCCGCGCGTCTCGACGCTGACCGATCAAGAGCTCCTCGAGGGGTTGCGCGCCGCGAGCGAGGCCCATTTCGGCGAGCTCTACGGCCGTTATTTCCAGCGCATCTACAACTTCGTGTATGCCCGTGTCCGCAACCACGCGGAATGCGAAGAGATCGTCCAGGAGACGTTCATCGCGGTCTTCCGGTCCTTCGAGAACTATCGGGGGCAGTCTTCCCTGCTGTCGTGGATCTACGGCATCGCGAAGAACACGACCAACAACGCATTGCGGCGCGCCCGGACCTTGAGCGATCGGATCGACCTCGTCGAGGAGAGCGAGTTGATTCCCTCCGCGGTGCTCGCGCCGGCTTCGCCGGACGACGTGCTGGATCTGCATCGATTCGGCGACGAGCTCTCGTCGCGGCTCGAGCAGGTTGCGGACTGGCAGGCCGAGATCTTCGCGATGCGTCATCTCGAGAATCTCTCGATTCCCGAGATCTCGCGTCGGACGAATCGCACGAGCGACGCAGTGCGATCGAGTCTCTACCGCGTCAAGCGGATCTTCTTCGAGACGGCCCTGCCCGGTGGCGCACAGACGGCCCCCGCGGAGGAGCTGGCATGAGACGGTTCGGTGGAGACGGGAAGGGCTCGGCCGGAGCGCCGGGCCGGCCCGGCGTCGTGCAGCGCCGGGTGGTGCGGGTGGTGCGAGCCGGGCCGCGGCAACGGATGCTGGCGCTCTCGACCTCGTTCGGCAGCGACGCGCTGCGGGCGGCGGGCTTTTGCGGTGCCCAGGCGAGAGATTTCGAGGACTTCGTGGCGGGGGACCGGGGCAGATCGACGGGGCTCGTCGCACTTCCCGATCCGGGATTCCGCGAGGGCCTGCGCCGTCGGCTCTGGCAGATCCAGCTGCTCGCGCAGCGCGACCGAAGTCATTCGACCCACTGATCACCCGATCAGGGGGCGGTCACGGCGGGGCGCCCATCGCCGATTCATCGCGTCCGGGATATGGGCCGGCGCATTCGCGCTGTCCGATTTCGCGGGCCAGCCCGCGCCTCGCCGGCCCCACTCTTCAGGTCATGTCGAGCGCACGGGCCATCACGATCTTGCCCGAGCGGACGAGATCGACGATCTGCTCGGGCGCGAATAGCGAGACCATCGCGTCCAGCTTTTCGCTGCTGCCGTAGACGCGCAGGATCACGCTCTCCGGCGCATAGTCGACGACCTTCGCGTTGAAATGCTCGGCGATCTCGAGGACCTCGCGCCGCAACGGACCCGCACAGCGCACCTTGATGAGCGCGATCTCGGTCTCGTAGCGATCGCTCGTCGTGTGGTCGAGCGCGTGCACGACGTCGACCAGCTTCGACAGCTGCTGGATCATCTGCTCGAGAATGGCGCCGTCGCCGGAGCAGGTCACGGTCATGCGGGAGAAGCCGGACTCGGCGCTCGCGCTGACGACCAGGCTCTCGATGTTGTAGCCCCGGCGCGAGAACACCATCGCGACCCGCACGAGCACGCCGGGCGCGTCGCGAACGAGCAGCGAGATCGTGTGCAGCCCGGCCGGCGCGGGCGCAGCGGCCGGGGTCTTCGCTCGGGCGAGCACACGCCTTCGGGCGGGGGTTTCGTAGGGGCTCGGGCTCGACATCTCGCTCTTCCTCGGTCCTCTGCTTCGTTCGCCATCCACGGCGCATGGCCGAATGCCGGACACCGCCGCTCCCCGCCCCGTGCCGGAGCCCGGGCGCAGGCTCAGGTACTGCCCGTCGGCTTCGCCATCTTCTCGCGCGGCTTCTCGATGATCATGCCCGAGATCGGCGCGCCGGCCGGGATCATCGGGAAGACGTTGTCCTCCTTCACGACCTCGGCGACGACCACGCAGGGCCCTTCGTCGTAGGCGTGCGCCTTGGCGAGGATGCGGTCGACGTCGCCCGGGCGCCGGATGCGCCAGGCCTTGATGCCGTAGGCCTCGGCGAGCTTCACGAAATCCGGATTCCCGACGAGATCGACGCCGGAGAGACGGTTGTCGAAGAAGAGCTCCTGCCATTGCCGGACCATGCCCAGATAGTTGTTGTTGATGATCAGGCATTTGGTCGGGAGCTCGTTGATCGCCGCCGTCGCCAGCTCCGCCTGCGTCATCTGGAAGCCGCCGTCGCCGCAGACGGCCCAGACCTTCTTGTCGGGGCAGCCGAGCTGGGCACCGATCGCCGCGGGAAAGCCGAAACCCATCGTTCCCGCGCCACCGGAGGAGATCCAATGGCGATTGGTCGTCGAGAGGCAGAACTGGGCCGCCCACATCTGGTGCTGGCCGACGTCGGTCGTGACGATGGCGTCGCCTTTGGTGACCGCATGCAGCCGATCGAGCACGTGCTGCGCGCGCAGGCCGCCCTGTTTCGCATAACGCAGCGGATAGCGCTGGCGCCAGATCGCGCATTGGTCGAGCCATTCCTTCGTATCCGCGGCGGAGACGAGCGGGATCAGCTCCTCGAGCACGAGCTTCGCGTCGCCGGCGATCGCGACGTCGGGCGTCACCATCTTGCCGAACTCCGCCGGGTCGATGTCGATGTGGATCTTGATCGCGTCGACACAGAACTCGTCGAGCTTGCCCGTGATGCGATCGTCCCAGCGCGCGCCGATCGACATGATCAGATCGCAGCCGTCGACGGCCTTGTTCGCGTAGGCGGTGCCGTGCATGCCGAGCATGCCGAGATGCAGCGGATGCGTCTCGTCGGCCGCGCCCTTGCCGAGCAGGGTGTTCACGATCGGCGCTCGCAGCTTCTCGGCGAGTCGGATCACCGCCTTGCCGGCACCGGAGATGACGGCGCCATGGCCGACGTAGAGCACCGGGCGGCGCGCGCTCTGGAGCAGGTCGGCGGCGCGCCGGATCGCCGCGGGGTCGCCATTCGATGGCACCGCATAACCCGGCAGGTCGATCTCGTCCACGAAGGGCGCGTCGCAGGGCCCCTGGGTCACGTCCTTGGGCAGATCGATCAGGACGGGGCCCGGTCGGCCGCTCGTCGCGATGTAGAACGCCTCACGCGTCGCACGCGGAATGTCGGCGGCCTTCTTGAGCAGGTAGCTGTGCTTCACCACCGCGTAGGTGATGCCCGTGACGTCGGCTTCCTGGAATCCGTCCTTGCCGAGCATCGACGTGATCGTCTGGCCCGTCAGGACGATCATCGGGACGGAGTCCATGTGGGCCGTCAGCAGGCCGGTCACCGTATTGGTCGCGCCGGGCCCCGAAGTCACGAGCACGACGCCCGGCTTGCCCGTCGCCCGGGCATAGCCGTCCGCCATATGGGCCGCGCCCTGTTCGTGGCGGACGAGAATCAGCTTGATCTGGGAGTCGACGAGTGCGTCGAAGATCGGCATCGCCGCGCCGCCGGAATATCCGAAGATGTACTCGACGCCTTCGCGCTCGAGGCATTGGATCAGCTTCTCGGCTCCGGTCGGCACTTTCAGATCCATGAATTCCTCTCGACGGGTTCGAGCAATCCGGCTCGAAAAACCGAGTTTTCGCGATTCTCAGAAATCCTGGCCTGAAGATTTGGACAGGATCGACGGCTTTTTACGCTCTTGATCTCAATGCGATCGATTTGGGCTGGAGCGAATACCCAGTCCGATCAACGGATATCCGATCAACCCGATCATTCGACCTCTGATTGCCGGATCTTGCAGGCATCCGTGGATCAGGATGAAGAATGCCGGGGCAATATTGCATAGAAGGACTGGAAATACAGGCCCATGGCCTCACAGTCTTGTCATAAAACACGAGAGTGGGCTCTAAAAGGGGCGTGCCTGATCGATCTTGATCTCAAAAGTGGCCAGTTCGATCATCAAAGGCGGATGGATAGAGTCACTCTCTCTGTAAGGGGACGACTTTCGAGTCTCTCTGGAGGACGCCCGATCTTGAGGCCCGCGGGGACGGGGTTTGGCCCCTCGGGCTCGCCGGCAAGAATGGGGGTAAGCTGCCGCTGCGTTGCTGATTCCTGAGCGTGGGGGCGAGCCGGGCGCTGCGCGGTCGGCGAAGAGAATTCCCGTGGCAGCGAGCTGCGACAGGGGGGCTGCCGTCCGTTCGGGCGCGCGCCGGATGCGCGGCACGAGCGTAGATCGGGAACGAAGGGTGAACGGGGCGCTCGCCGCAGCCGATAGGCGAGGCGGTCACCGACGAGAGGACACCGCCATGAATCGCATGACCGCCATGAACGAGCACAGGCCGATGCGTGCCGGCCGAAGGTTTCGCCCCCTGCGCTCGCTGAAACGCTTCGCATTGACGCTGCTCGCGCTCGCGATGATGGGAATCGCTTCGGCGACTCCGGTCCGGGCGGACGACTACGACGAGAAGAGCAGCGGGCATCCGCTCCGGATCATCGCCTACGTGCTGCATCCGGTGGGCGTCGCGATCGACTATCTCCTCCTGCGGCCCGCGCATTGGCTCGGCAGTCGTGAGCCGCTCAAGACGATCTTCGGACACGAGGACTGAGTGGGAATTCAGCGGCCCTCGATCGCACGCCGGCGCCGCGCCGGAGCGGGTATCGGACGGGCCGCGAGGGTCGTTCTGCTCGTGCTCCTCGCGTCCGTCAGCGCCGCCGAGGCGCCCGATCTCCACTGGCTGGACGGCGATCCGGGCCAGATCCTGAACGTCGTCGGGATGACGTTCGTGGCCAGCGAAGGATCGGAGAACGAGGTCCTGCTGCGCGCCGAGCGCGCACGCTTCTACCCGGATCATCAGGTCGCGGATCTCGAGGGCGTCGAGGTCACGGTCGCACCGGGCCCCGGGCGAACGGGGTTCGAGATGCGCTGCGAGCGTGGCCGACTGAACCTCGCGACCCAATCCTTCGTCGCCGAGGGCAGCGTTTCGGGCACCATCGAAGGCGGGCGTCGATTCCGCGCCAGCTGGGTCGCCTATGATGACGAGACGCGGGTGTTGTACACGGACGAGCCCGTCGTGATCATCGATCGCGGGGGAAGCTATCGCGGGGGTGGCTTCCGTTATTTCGTCGACGAGCAGCGCTTCCGCCTGGAGGGCGGGGCGTCGGTGGTGCAGGAACCATGATCGCCGATCGCTCGTCGCATTCCGGGCTCGATCACGGACCGGGAAAGGGTCGTCTGGGGCGCGTGCGGAGGGCGGCCCGCCGGGTCGCGATCCTGCTGCTCGCATCGGGTCTCGCGCCGATTCCCGTTCGGGCGGATGCCGGCGCATCGGGAATCCGGATCGCGATCGCGCCCTTCGCCGGTGAGGGCGAGGATGCGGCGATCTCGCATGCGCTTTCGAGGCGTGTCGCACGGCTCGGTGTCGAACGGCTGCTGGCGCCGGGCAGCTTCGACGGCGATCGGGAATTCGATCCGCGCGCGGACGCCGTGCGGAGCTGGGCTTCGAAGGCGTCCGTCGACAGCGTCGTCGTCGGCCGCGTCGAGCGCGGATCGGGTCGCGTGGAGGGGCGGCAGATCGAAGCCGCCGTCCGTTCGGGGCATTCCGGGGCAGAGCTGTTCCGACATGCGGTGCATGTTCCCGCTCGGCAAGCGCTCGAGCCCGCCCTCGACCAGCTCGCTTCCGCGATCGTCCGGGATCTCGGTGGAGATCCGCGCGGCCTCGCCGCGACGGACGTCGAGCTCGATCCGACACCGCCCGTCTCGGCGAGCGCACCCGAGACGATGGCGCAGGCGAAGGCCCCGGCCGGCATCGAAGCGAAGAGCGATGGCTCCGAGCGGCGTGTGAGCGAGGATTCCGCGAAGTCCGGCGGCCTCGAGCCCCGGCTCGCCCTCGGCGACTTCGACAGCGACGCGCCGATCGAGATCAAGGCCGACTCGGCCGAGATCGTCGCGGCCGGCGAGGGGAGGCGACTTGTCTTCACGGGCAGTGTCTGGGTTCATCAGGACGATCTGACCCTCCGGAGCGATTTCCTCGAGGCGGAGTACGTCGAGGGCGAGTCCGAGCCCCGACAGCTCGTCGCCCGCGGTGGGGTGCGTGTCGAGCAGGGCAACCGGTCGGCCCGCTGCGATCTCGCGCGCTACGAGCGGGCGAGTCAGCAGATCACCTGTCGCGGCCATGCCGAGCTCGTGCAAGGCTGCGACATCGTGCGGGGCGAGCTGATCGTCCTCGACCTCGCGGAGAACAAGGCGCGCGTCGAAGGCGCGGCCTCGATCGTCATCAGTCCGAAGCAGGGCGCGGACGCGCAGTGCAGGGGAGCGGCAAGCCGGCCATGAACGAGGAGGTGCTGATCGCGCGCGGGCTGGTCAAGCGTTATGGCGAGAAGGTCGCCGTGCGCGGGATCGATCTCGACGTGCGACCGGCCGAGGTCGTCGGGCTCCTGGGCCCGAACGGCGCCGGCAAGACGACGACCTTCAACATGATCGCCGGCTCCGTCCGGCCGAGCGAAGGCCAGGTCCGCCTCGGCGAACGGGACATCACCGACCTCCCGATGTATCGCCGCGCCCGCCTCGGGATCACCTACCTCCCGCAGGAGGCTTCGATCTTCCGCAAGCTCACGGTCGCCGACAACGTCAACGCGATCCTGGAGACCGTCGAGCCGGATCGCCATCGCCGCAAGCAGAGGCTGGCGGAGCTGCTCGCCGAGCTCGGTCTGACGGAGAAGGCCAACCGCAAGGGCGCAGACCTCTCGGGCGGCGAGCGGCGCAGGGTCGAGATTACGCGCGCCCTGGTCCTCGATCCCCGCTTCATGCTGCTCGACGAGCCCTTCGCCGGCGTCGATCCGATCGCGGTCATCGACATCCAGAAGATCATCGAACAGCTGCGGGGCCGGGGCATCGGCGTCATCATCACCGACCACAGCGTCCGCGAGACCTTGTCGATCTGTGACCGCGCCTACATCATCAAGGACGGCGCCATCCTGCGGCAGGGGGCGCCGGTCGAGATCGCGGAAGACCCGGAAGTGCGTGAGGTCTACCTCGGCAAGAATTTCCGCCTGGGTTGAACGATCCGGGCCGTCTGCATCTCAAGGCAGGTCGTCGAGCGGACGCGAAGTAGGGCGCCGTCGGCGCGACGTGTGCAGAAGACGTGTGCAGAAAATGGATCGCTGGGCAGTCCGGGGTCTGAACCCTGGAGGGGCTGTCGGGCGGTCGGGCGAACCGAGTAGAAGGCCTTCATGGCGATCGAACTGAAACAGCAGCTCAAGCTCTCGCAGCAGTTGGTGATGACGCCCCAGCTGCAGCAGGCGATCAAGCTGCTGACGCTGACC
>CAUJGH010000296.1 GCA_963169575.1 Myxococcota bacterium
AGCCCTTCCTGACCCTCTTCGGCGCGAAGGACCCCATCACCCGGGGCGGCGAGAAGGCGCTGATCGCCCATGTCCCCGGCGCCGCCGGCCAGCCGCATCACGTCTTCCCCGATGCCAGCCACTTCATCCAGGAAGACGTGCCCGACGCCCTCGTCGAGCGGATGCTGCAGTTCATCCGCACGACCTGAGACGTGGACCGAAGATTTCACCCCCATGAATCGGAGAGCGGGCCCACGCGCCTCTCCGATTCCCCGCCGCCTAACGCGCGTAGGTCGACCGATGCACCTCACACTTCTCGATCGCTCGCGTCCGGATCCGCCCCTCGTAACAGCGCCTAAGCCACCCGGTGATCCCCACCCGCTCCGGGAAGAGCCGCCTGGCCAGGATCTCCCTAAGTCCGAGCGGTTCCTTCGCGATCCCCAGCGCCTGCGCCGGAGTACCTCGGGGACGGTTCTCCGACCGATCCTTCATGTAGTTCCTCCACACCGTCCAGATCGCCAGTCGGTACAGCGCCGACTGCCGCCGCTTCGAAAACGCGATCGTCTCCCGCTTGTGGTTCGCACTCGAGTGCCGGATCAGCAGGTCCGACAGGTTCGCAGCGAAGAGCGGGTTGCTCGTCGTCCGAGCCGCCTTCGAGCTCGTTCGCGCATGGAAAAAGAATCGGTCCGAAAAGCGTGACAACGCCCGCGGATAGGCCTGATGCTCTTCGGAGCGCAGCTCCACCGTCCCGCCCGGCGGAACTACTCTCCGTAGGAGCTCCTCGACCGAGCGGCGCGTCGCCTGCGGATCGGGCTTTCCGTAGCGCCGCTCGAGGATCACTCGCCTCACGGCCTGCGCGGGCCGCATCGTGCCGCTTCTTCGAAGCTCCGCGTCGCTGAACCCGTAGACGAACAGGCTCGGACCGACGAGCAGGTTCAGGTCCATGGGCCAGTACTGGCTGTGTTCGAAGCTCCGGAAGCCGTCGAGGACGAGGGGCTCAGTCGGACAGGACTTCGGTCTGTTCCGCTCGTGGAAGAGCAGGCAGTGGCGGCCAAGGCGGTCGCTGATGCGGCGTACGGTGGAGTGGGAGACGCCTTTTGCGCGGGCGATCTGTCGGAAGCCGGCGCAGCTGACGAGCTGGTGGAAGACGTCGGGGAAGAGGTCGGGACGGTGAAGCCAGTAGGCGGGCGAGAATGTGGAGGACGAGAATCCTCGTCGGCAGCGTGAACACTGGTACTTCTGGACGCGGTGGGGGCTTCGCCTTCGCAGGTAGAAGCCCTTCTTGACGAAGCGCCAAGGGGCGGGATTCGTTCGGGAATCACAGTCGGGATGGGGGCAGAAGGGCGGGCGTCGGTCGGGTGTGGTGGTGAGCATGACCGCCACGGAGCACGGATCGTGCCGGGTGAAATTGGCGGTCCACGTCTCAGGACCTGAGCGGATCCTCGCCCCTGCCGGGCGGACGGCGGAGGAAGTCGGTGACGAAGCGATCGATTTCGAAGTGGATGGCTCGCATCCCGATCGCCTTTGCAGCGCTCCTCCTCGTCGCGTTCGGGCTGCTCTTCCTCTCGCCCCGCCCTCCCCTCACGACCGATCCCGCGACCCTCGCCGGCGACGGCAGCACGCTCGACTACTGCGCCCTGCCCGTACTGGACGGCCGAGGCAAGCGGGCCGCCGACATCGCGAAGGGCAATACGCCGGGCTGCGGCTATCGCCACTTTCCGCTGCCCATTCTGGCCGAATGCTCCGAGCCCCTCGCGCCCGGTGCCGCCGACCTGCGTGGCCTCTGGCTCGGCGTCGCAGGCAATCGCGTCGGGCATGTCGAGCGCATCGAGCAGTGCGGAAGCCGCACCGTCATCACGACGAAGGGCCTCATCCACGACGCCGGCCCGAACAGCACGCTCGGCGAGACGACGAACGACACCGAGGGCTCGGTCCTCTTCGTCGTCGGCGACCGCGAATTCTGCCCGCGCACGTCCGCGAGCATGATCTGGAACGAGGGCGTCCTCGAATTCCACGCCTTCGGCCAGGGCCCGGTCGTCGTCCGGCGTTTTCTCGAAGGCGATCGGCTCGTCTGGGAATACGCGGACGGGAGCGTGACGCGGCTGGAGCGGATCTGCCGCTTGCCCGAGCGGGAGAAGCTGCCCGAGCGGCGGGGGCGAGGGATCGTGCTCTTCTGATGCTCGCGGCTGAGACGACGACCGCCGGCGGCGCGAGCAGCCCAAGGGCGTGAAGGAGCCCTCGGAGCCTGTCCGAGCGGATTCGATCGTGGCAGCATGCCGCCCGCCGCATCGAGGAGCTCCGCTCATGTCGTCGTGCAAGTTCTTCTTCCGCCGCAGTGCACTCTTCGTCCTTTGCGCGCTGGCGATCTTTCCCGTCGCCGGTCGGGCCAGCGCCGCCTGTTGGGTCCCGAGCATCGAGGAGCAGCGCACCGGCGACGGCGTCCCGAGCAGCGCGCCGGAGCTGCGCCCGCTCCGCGAAGCGCTGCAGCGAATCGACGGCATGGCCAAAACCAGCCCCCACCTGAACGGGTTGCCCGACACGCGCATGCGCAACCACTTGTCCTATGCCAATGGCGTCCCGCGTTACGTCTACATCAACATCAAGGCCTACGCGCCCAATACCTGGGGCCCGGGCGAATGCGACCTGATTCCGCAGGCCGACCGCATCGGCGCCGGCGGCGGCCTGCACGTCGCGATCAACTTCGTCGAGAACGCGTTGCCCGAGCGGCTGGCTGGAGATGGCGAGCTGCCGATGTATGGCGAGCCCAAGGTTGCCGGCCACATCGGCCGCTTTCCCGTCTATGGCGCCGAGCCGGTGCACCGCCGCTGGGGGGACCGCATCGTACTGACCTCCGATGGCCGCCTGCCGTGGGAGCCGGTGACGGTCGCCGACTACCTCGATTGGCAGGCACGCGAGATCGCGAAGCGGCAGAGTGCTGTCGAGGAGGCCGCCTCGAACGAACCCACCATCGACGGCGCGGCCTGGCGCGAAGGCTACCAGGCGATCAAGAAGGCCGATCCCGCCGCCGCCGAGGAGCTGCGCAAGACGATGGAGGCGCTCGAGCGCGACCTGCCGAAGATGCAATCCGAGCATGCCGCCCGGGCAGCGCAGGCCAGCGAGGGAGTGAACGCCGACCTCGCACGCCTGCAGGCCTATCGCGCCTCGCTCCCGCCCGCGCAGCTGGCGGCCCAGGCGAAGCTGGGCGCGGGCGAGTATCAGCTGGCCCGGGGCGACGAGGCGGTGATCCGCCCCCTGGTCAAGGCGAGCACGCAATTCGGCTGGGACCGCAGGGATCCGGCCCGCATCCAGCTGATCGTGATCAGCTGGATCCACAACCAGCCGCATATGGAAGCCGGGCTGCGCCGCGCCTTCGAGACGCTCGATTACGAGCGCCTGCACGCGCTGCTGCGCTGAATCCTTCGCAGATGCGGGGCGACCGCGCCTGCAGCGTCACGCGAAGATCGCCCACCCGCTGGCGAGGATCATCCAGATCGTCGCGAAGTAGCCGTAGGCGTAGGCGAGCGTGCGGTGGGGCATGGCCCGCCGCAGGTAGAAGATCGTATGGAGCAGACGGGCGATCGCGAAGCCGGCGAGGCAGAGCCACGCGCCCCAGCGCGACGGATCCGTCGCCGCATAGATCGCGCCGACGGCGAAGAAGGGCAGGAAGTTCTCGAGATCGTTGCGGTGCGCACGGCGATGGCGCTCGACCCGGGGATCGCGCTCGGCGGAAGGCGGCATGCCCTGCCCTTCGTAGTCCTCGGGCGAGGCGAAGGTCTTCGTCTGCAGCCGAGCCCGGCTCGTCAGCGCCGCCAGGATCAACATCTTGAGCGCGAGCCCGAGCACCGCCGCCGCCCAGAGCTTCCAGGCGAGCGTTTCGAACGACATGCAATCCCCTTCCTTCGTGTCCGCCCCCGATTCTCGCGGACGGGCAGTCATCGACGAGTCCCCGCCGCTCGATTCCCCTCGCGCGCGAGCGTGAGCAGCAGAGGCTTCGTGATCTCGTCGGCCGGAAAACGACGGCGGCGGTCGGCGGCGGGATGGCCCTGCTCGCCCTGCCCGGGGCCATGAACGCGACCGCCGGGCTGAGCGGGCTCGTCTGCGGCGAACCGGCCGGCGGAGGCGCGCTCGCCCGAAGAGCGGCGGACGTGATCGCTCTCGCGCGCTTCGAGAATCCACGCCGAGGCGACGCCGCACGCATCCCGAGCGTCGCCCCCTCATTCCTCCATCAGCTGCGGCTGGCCGTACTTCGCGATCCAATCCGCGACGATCGCCTCTCCTCGCTCGCGATCCGCATCCGACAGATTCCCGACGGCCTCAGCGAGCAGGCGCTTCGCGTTCGCCTCGCCCGCATCGGCCGCCAGCTCGAGATAGGCCCAGCCCCTTGCCCGATCCACCGGGCCCCCTTCCCCCGTGTAGAGCATGATCCCGAGGCCTCGAAGCGGATGAGCGAGATTCCGCGCAACGCCCCGCGCGTACCATTCCCGGGCCGCCGCGTCGTCTTCGCTCACCCCCTGCCCGACCGCGAGCATCACCGCGAGAGAGATCTCGCCGCGGGGATCGCCCGCCTCCGCCGCGCGGCGAACCCATTCATAGGCCGCCCGATCGTCCCTCGTCGCCCCCCAGCCATTCAGCAGCGCCATCCCCACGTTCCACTGCCCGCCCGGAATCCCGCCCTCTGCGGATTTCAGGAAGTGCTGAAAGGCCTTCTTCTGATCGCGCTTCTGCCCGCCCCAGCCGTTCTGGAAGGTCCGGCCTAGCAGATAATGACACTGCGGCGAGGCCGAGCCGAGCCGATCCGATTCGACGAGCAGCGCGACGCCTCGCTTTTCGTCCGCGTGAACCCCCAGTCCCAACAGATACGCTGCGCCGAGCCCGCCCGCCGCAGCGCCCTTGATGCTCTCCCGCCCCTGATCTTCGGGCGGCGACCGGTACAAATCCTCGAGCAGCCCGACGGCCCGAGCCTGGTCCGCTTCGGAATCGCTCCCGATCAGTCTCAGCCCGATGTTGAGGCGCGCGGCGATCGATCCCTGCCGCAGTGCCTCCTCGAAGAGATCGAGGGCCCGATCGGGATCGGCGGGCGTTCCGACTCCGCCTTCGATGAAGCTCGCCAGCCCGGAGAGGGCCTCGGGCTCGCCGAGATCGGCCGCCTGCTTCATCAATTCGAAGGCCCGGGGCGCATCATCCGCCTCGGCCGCCGCAAGGGCCTCCAGCATCAGCCGCTCGCTCTCGCTCGGCGCCTTCTGCTCGGGCTCGCGATGGGGCGCACTCGCGCAGGCGAGAAAGAGAAGGACCGTCAGCAGGGCGAGCAGCCGCTCCGCAAGCTGCGCAGGCCGCGACGCGAACACGCTATGCCCCGCCGAGATCCGGACCACTTCGTCGACCCCGATCCGCCGCGCGTGTTCGAGCTGATAGTCGGGCGGCAAGACTTCGTCCTCTTCCAGCAGGACGTATGTCGAGGGGATCGACCACGGCCCAGCGACGCGCGTCGTCTTCGCCTCCATCGGCCCCATCGGCTGCGGCCCGAGTCGCCCCACGAGCCAGGCCGCCGTCGCCGCATCGAGGTCGCTGCAGAACGCCGCCGTCGTATCGATCCCCCGCGAAATCGGCGAAAGCGGATTCGCCTGCATCTCGTCCATCACCGACCGCCCGAGCTCGGGATTCGTCGTCGAGAGGTAGACGAGCCGACGCATCCGCTCGGGAAGACGCGCCGCCACGTGTGGAATCGTGATTCCGGCGAGCGAATGCCCGACCAACACGATCCCCTCGAGATCAGCCGCGAGGATGTCCGCCACGACGGAATCGATGTAGTCCTCGAGCGTGATCTCGCCCTGGGGCTTCGCCTCGAGACGAGCCCCATGGCCCGGGAGATCCACGGCGAGGACCCGATCGACGCGCGGGTCGCGGGTCAGAAGGGGAACCAGGCGCTCCCAGCACCAGGCGCCATGGGCGCCGCCGTGGACGAGGACGAAGGACGGCGTGGGGCGAACTTAGCAGCGGCGGGCTTGGGGAAATGGTGGAGGCGGCGGGAATCGAACCCGCGTCCGAATCGCGTCCTTCGGACGCGTCTACGTGTGTAGTCTTCGCTTGATTTCGGGTGGGCCAGGAGAAAAGACGGCCCGAGCACACCCTAGCTCGACGTGATCTCGCTCCCGGATACGGCCGAGCAGCGCTCGGGAGCCAGTCTCCTCATTACATCCGCGCCCCAATAGGAGACGTCTTGGACGGATGTCGCTAGTTCCTAAGGGTTAGTTAGGCAGCGAGAGCGTAGTTGTCGTTGGCAGTTATTGTCTACCAGGACTGCAGCTGTTTAACGAGGTGGCTACGACCTCGACACGCAGCGCCCGATCTCGACGACCCGTCGAAACCGATCGCCCCCACGGCCGGCAAGCTAACCCCGATGTGAGGAACGTCAAACGGAGCCCTTCGGGGAGTCTTTCTATCTATAGGGTCCTGGGGCGGCCAGGTCGGCGATGGCGTCCGTCCCGCGTCCCGGAATCCGGCGCCTCCGATCCCGGCCGCGGCCCCCGGTCAGCCCTCGATCAACCGGGCGGTGGCGTAAGAGCGGATGTCCTCTTGCCGAGCGAGAGACCCTGTCCCCGGACAGCGCCAGCCCGGATCGAGACGTCGGCCGCGGCCGGGACCCTTCGATCTGCCCCTGAACCTCCGCCTTCCTGCCGGCAAGTCGGGCGGAGCACCGACCGAACAGCCTCGGCATCCCATCGTCCCGATCGGAGGTCGTCATGCATCTGCCCGTCGCCCTTCCCCGAGCTGCCCGGAGCTTCCGTCTCTCCGCGCCCTGGCCCGCGTCCGCCCTTGCCCGGCATGCGGCCCTCGCCCTGCTCCTGCTCGTCCCGACCGCCCTCGCCTGCGCCCGGAACGCCAGCGTCTCCGAGAGCCAATGCGCCGCCGGCGACTGGGAGACGATCGGCTACCGCGACGGCGCGCTCGGCTATCGCTCGAGCCGGCTGCTCGCTCATCAGGATGCCTGCGTGCCCCATGGCGTGACGCCCGATCGCGCGGCCTATCTAGCGGGCTGGCAGCAGGGCATCGCGGAGTTCTGCCAACCGGACAACGGCTTCGAGCTCGGCCGCAGCGGCGAGGGGCATGCCAACGTCTGCCCCGCCGCCCAGCGGGACGCGTTCCTTGCCGCCTTCGATCGGGGCCGCTCGCTGTTCGCCGCCGAGGCGCGCGTCCGGGAGGTCGAGAGCGCGATCGCCCAGAAGACGCATCGCCTCCATACGATCGACGAGGAGATGGTCGCGACAGCGAGCGCGCAGCTCGATCCGCTGCTGCTCCCCGCCCAGCGCATCCAGCTCGCCGCCCGCGTCAAGACGCTCCACGACGAGAAGCTCCGGCTGAAGGCCGAGATTCCGGCGCTCGAGGCGGAGCTGCGGCTGCGCCTGCGAGAGTTCGAGACGCTCGACGGCGCGGTGGCGTCGACGGCGGGTTAGTCGGCCCTTCTCCGCGGATGGATGCGGGCGCTGCGCTCGGGCAGCGGAGCCTGCTGTGATAGCGTCGCCGGCGATCCGCAAAGATCGGATCGCCGGAGGATCCCGCCCTGCTTCGTCCGCTCGCCGTCGTCGTTTTCGTCCTCCTCGCCGTGCTCGGCCTCTGGTTCCGCTCGGTCTCGCACGGGGCGCTCGGAGTGCACGAAGCGCCCGGTGAGCCGACCCCGATCCGGCGCGCCGCCGACGCCTCCGAGTCGCTCGCGACGTCCGGAAGCGATGGGGCCGCGGCGGGCGCCGCAGCGAAGCAGATCCTCTTCGGCGACCTCCACGTCCATACGACCTATTCCTTCGACGCCTTCATGCTGAGCCTGCCGCTCGCCGGCGGCGAAGGAGCGCATCCCCCGGCCGATGCCTGCGACTTCGCGCGCTTCTGCTCGGCGCTCGATTTCTGGTCGATCAACGATCATGCGGAGAGCATCTCGCCGACGCATTGGGCGGAGACGGTCGAGAGCATCCGCGCCTGCAATGCCGTCGGCGGCGAGGGCGAGACGCCCGATACGGTCGCGTTCCTCGGCTGGGAGTGGACGCAGGTCGGCGCGACCCCGGACGGGCATTACGGCCATAAGAACGTCGTCCTGCGGGATCTCGACGCAGCGAGCGTTCCGGCACGGCCGATCGGCGCCCCGGGCGCTCGCGCGCGGATCGCCGCCGGAGACCCCTTCGGCTCGCTCGCGAGCGGCGTCTTTCTGCACGGCCTCGGCGAGCCGCGCATGCACGACCTCGCCCGATTCTTCGATGAGCGGCGCGACCTGCAGACCTGTCCGCTCGGCGTGCCGGTGCGCGACCTGCCGAGCGATTGCATGGAGCTCGTCGATACGCCCGATCTGCTCTTCGAGAAGCTCGACGATTGGGGCAGCGAATCGATCGTGATCCCGCACGGCACGACCTGGGGCTTCGCTCCGCCCCCCGGCTCGGAATGGTCGAAGCAGCTCGCCGGCCCGCTCCACGACGACGATCGCCAGACTCTGCTCGAGATCTACTCGGGCCACGGCAACTCCGAGGAATACCGCGCCTGGGAAGCCGTCCGCTTCGACGCCGAGGGGCGCCCCGTCTGCCCCGAGCCGACGCCGAGCTACCTCCCGACCTGCTGGCGCGCGGGCGAGATCATCGAAGAGCGCTGTCTCGCCGCGGGCGAATCGGAGCAGACCTGCGGCGAGCGGGCGATCGTCGCCCGGCGCTTCGCGGCGGAGGCCGGCAGCCAGGCCCATCTGACGGTCCCCGGCGCGCAGGCCGCCGACTGGCTCGACGCCGGGCAGTGTCGGGACTGCACGCAGCCCGCCTTCAACTACCGCCCGGGCGGCGCCGCCCAGG
>CAUJGH010000297.1 GCA_963169575.1 Myxococcota bacterium
CTCGGCGCTGCGCAGCGCCGCCTGGGCACGCCCGAGCTCGAGCTCGATGTCGCGGATCCGGGCCGCGGTCCCGAGCGGCGCTTCCGGCGCCTTTTCCGCACGCCGCTTCGCCTTGTCGGCCCGGCGTCTTAGCTCGGCGAGCTCTTCGCCCTGCTTCCTGCGCGCCTGGCTCTCGTGCTCGAGGCGGCGGAGGAGCTCCTTGCGTTCGGCCTCGAGGCCCTCGACCTCGTTTGCGAGCGCGAGCCGGGGCTGCTCGGCGCCGCGCCGCGCTCGGACGATCGCGACGGCGGCGACGCCCGCGACGAGCAGGCCGATGAGCAGGAGGGACAGGACATTCGACATCGATCATTCTCCGCGGGCGCGATCGGGGCCACGAGACCGGCGAGTCGCCGGGGCCGGGGGCTCCGAGGACGCGCGCGCATTCTACCCTGCGATCTCCGCCCCATCAGGCGGATCGTCCTCCGGAGTCAAAACGACGTGTCCCATGCCGAGCGCCTGATCGACGCCGCCCACCGTCTTCGCCGCGCCGTCGAGCCGCTTCGATTCGCCCCGCCCGTCACGCATGTCTACAACCCGCTCGACTACGCCCGCCGCGCCCATCAGCGCTATCTGCGCCGCTTCGGAAGCGGCCGCAAACGCGTCCTCTTCCTGGGCATGAATCCCGGCCCCTTCGGCATGGCGCAAACCGGCATTCCCTTCGGCGAAGTGGCGAGCGTGCGGGATTGGATGGGCATCGAAGAGCGCATCGACTCGCCGCGCGAGCCGCATCCCGCGCGGCCGATCGAGGGCTTCGGGTGTCGGCGCAGCGAAGTCAGTGGGGCACGGCTCTGGGGCGCCGTCGCTGATCGCTTCATCCGTCCCGAGGCCTTCTTCCGCGACCATTTCGTCGCGAACTACTGTCCGCTCGTCTTCATGGAGGCCTCCGGTCGCAATCGCACGCCGGACAAGCTCGCACCCGCCGAGCGCGAGCCGCTCTACGCTGCCTGCGACGCCCATCTCGTGCGCGTCGCCCGGATTCTCGAACCGGAGTGGGTGATCGGTGTCGGCCGCTTCGCCGAAGAGCGCGCGCGGGACGCGCTGCGGGAGACGGAGGTTCGCATCGGACGCATCCTGCATCCGAGTCCGGCGAGCCCGCTCGCCAATCGCGACTGGGCGGGCAGCGTGCGGCGAGAGCTCGAGGCACTCGGGCTCTGCTCGGCGCGGGATTGCGGAAAGCGCACGCGCAAGGACCCGAAATGACTGCCGAGCCGGGCGTTCGGCGATATGCTCGGCCGCCGCTCGGGCCGCTGCCGAGCCCCGCCGCACCGGCTCGCCGACGGCGGATCTTCGACGAAGGAGAAGACCCGATGGAGAATGTCCGCGCCCGCCTCCCGCTCACCCCCCGGTTCCAGCCCGTGTCCGCACCGCTTCCGATGCGAAGCCGTCCGCGGCGCTCGATCCGGCTCGGAATCGCGACCCTGCTCGGCCTGTTCGTCGTCGGATGCAGCGAGGAGGGCGCGATCGCCGCCGATCCGCTGATCAGCGAAATCGACGCGGTCATCACGGAGCGCGCAGTCGACAAGACCCGGCCGAACTGGCGCGTGTCGCTGAAGGTTCCGCCGCGCTTCAGCTTCGACAAGTCGAAGAAATACTTCTGGAAGCTCCAGACCAACCAGGGCGACATCGTGTTCCGCATGTACCCGGAGAGCGCGCCGATGCACGTCGGCTCCACCTTCTACCTGACCCGCCTCGGCTTCTACGACACGCTCGGATTCCATCGCGTCATCAAGGGATTCATGGCCCAGGGCGGCGATCCGCTCGGCAGCGGCACCGGCTCGCCCGGCTTCCGCTACTACGGCGAGTTCGATCCGAAGCTGAGCCACGACGGACCGGGCGTGCTCTCGATGGCGAACGCCGGCCCCGGCACCGACGGCAGCCAGTTCTTCATCACGTTCACGGCGACCCCCCATCTGAACGGCAAGCACACCGTCTTCGGCAAGGCCGAGTCCGAGGAGAGCCTCGCCACGATCCGCAAGCTCGAAGCGCTCGCGGCCCCGCCCGGCCGCTCTTCCGCGCCCGCGAGCCCGATCGTGATCGAGCGCGCCACGATCCTGATCGAGTGACGGCGCGCTCGGCGTCAGGCCGGGTCGGCCCCGCCGAGTGCGTCGAACAGCCCGTGGCGGGCGATCTGGAATCGTTCGGCGTCGCCCGAGCCGGCGTAGAGGACCCGCTTCAGCGCGGCCTCGGCGCCCTCCTCCGTCGCGCCTCGCACGACGAGCGCCCGCACGACGAGGGTCGGATGGAACGGCTCGGCACCGGCCCCGCCGAGCGGCTCCGGGCGCCGATCGACTCGCTCGATCTTCCCGATCGTCTCGAGCGCATCCTCGACCGCCGCCGCCTTCGCGCACGACGCATCGCTCGAGAGGTCCACGACGAACACGAAGCGAACCCCGCTCCCGGACGGGCCTGGCGATTCCGTCGGCGGCAGGGTCGCGGCGCCCTCGCGTAGCGCCTGCAGAAGCTCCCGCGCCGACCGGGGCAGCACGGGGCCTTCGCGCGTCGTGTCGAGCCAATCGAGCTCGCCCTGCCACAGCGTCATCAGCAGGCGTCCCTGCGTCGTCGTGCGGAGTTCGCTGCGACCGCTGGCGAGATCGACGAGCTCGAGCTCCACTTCGCTCTGCCAGTTCGCGAGCCTTCGATCCCCTTCGAACTCGCCGGGCAGGACGCGCCCGCTGCGGGGCGGCTGGCGGATCTGGATGGCTGTTAGGTCAGCTCCGATCCTCCCCGCGAGCGGCGCATCGCCGGCCCGCGTTCGATGCAGGACGTCGCCCTGCTCGAATCGATAGACGCTGACGGCCGGCGCGAACGCCTTCGGAACGGCCCAGGCGAAGCCGTCGAAATACGCCAATCCTCCGCTCTCCACGTCCTTCCCCCTCCCCCGCCCCGCCCGGCGGTCGCGCCTCGAACCCTATCCCTCGGGGCATGCCCTGGTGATTGCCGGATCAACATCCCTTCGGGAACACTTTTTACAAGATGGCCAACCCTTTGAATCCGCGCAGGTTTTCGCGCGGATCGGCCACGCGTCGTCGCGTTTGGTTGACATCCCCGGCGAAGTCTGACCAATATGCGGATCGGATTGAACATCCAGTCACTCGGGAGGATCCGTCTTGGCCGCCGAAGTCACACCCCGCTCGTCCAGAGCCGC
>CAUJGH010000298.1 GCA_963169575.1 Myxococcota bacterium
GCCTCGACATCCTCGTCAACAACGCGGGCTATGCGGAGTACGCGCCGATCGCCGAGATGAGCGATGCCACCTACGACCGGACGATGGATCATTATCTGCGCGCGCCGTTCGTGCTCTCGCGGGCGGCGATCCCGCTCATGAAGTCCCGGGGCGCGGGCTGGATCGTGAACGTCGGATCGGTCACGGCGCAGCCGCCGGACAAGCCCTACGGCTGGTTCGACGCGAACGGGGGATCGACTCTCTACGCGGCGGTGAAGGCCGCTCTCAATCGCTTCACGCAGGGGCTCGCCGCGGAATGCCTCGCGAGCAACATCGCCGTGAACCTGATCGCGCCGTCGACCGCGATCGCGACTCCGGGCGCCTCACGCTACATCCCGGGCGACTATCCGACGGAAAAGGTCGAGTACCTCGCCGAGTGTGCTCTCCAGCTGGCGCATCTTCCGGCGGCGGAGCGGACCGGGCTCGTGACGCATAGCATGCATTTCCCGACGGCGGCGGGCTTCGGGGTCTTCGGACTCGACGGCAAGACGAAGCTGTCTCCGGCCGTCGCGCCGGAGGGCTCGCATCCGGGGATCGTCGCGAACGGGGAGTGGCGTTAGGGCGCTGCCCAGTTGGATTCGATCCTGCATCGACGAGGTTCGGGGGCCTCGTCGCTGACGGGCCAATCGGATTCGTGGAGGTCGATGATTCACGAGTCCGTGGCTGGAGAGCCACGTGACAAGGAATGATCCCCCGGGACCGATGCGGTGGGCCGGTCCCGTTCTCGTGTCACTCGACTTTGCGGAGTCGATTCGGGCTCGAGACGCGATCGCGCAGAATGTCTCGCGAGTGTCGCCCCAGGCTCCGGTGGGAACCGCTCCATCGTTCGCAATTGCATGAGGGCCGCGATGACTTCGCTGGAGAATGCTTCGGCGGGGCAGGTGAGCATTTGCCTCCCGTGAGATCGATCCGAGTCGCGAAAAGCCCCCATGGTTCTGGATTTCGATGCTCTGCAACCCGGGCTGGAATGTCCGAATCTGCGAGTCGGCGAGACGTCATTGAGAGTATGTTCCCGATCATGCTCGTATCCCTCGTGTGGGCAGCTTTCGAACGATGCGGCCGCATCATTCTGGAGACGGCATTGGGAATGCCGTCGCGACGATTCCGTGCTTCGCCGTGTGCGACGGCCTCGGCGATGGCTGCAATGGCCTTGCGTCGGATGCATGCGCTCGATTTTCCAGCGAAGAGGCAGGGGCGTCGCCTTCCAATGACAAGAGGATCGAAGTATGGGTGACGTGAAGGTCACGATTGATGCGGTGGTCGCAACGACCCGTGAGCGCGTCTGGGAGCGCTGGACCGCACCGGAACACATCGTCAACTGGAACTTCGCGTCGGATGATTGGTGTTGTCCGGACGTCGGAAGCAATTTGAGCGTCGGCGGACGCTACAGAGCGCGGATGGAAGCGAAGGACGGAAGCTTCGGCTTCGATTTCGTGGCCATCTACGATTTGGTCTCGGCTCCGCAGACCCTCGCGTATACGATGGAGGATGGCCGGAAGGTGACGATCCGCTTCGAAGCGCAGGGCGGCTCGACGAAGGTCACTCAGACCTTCGATGCCGATGAGTCGAGTTCAATCGACATGCAGCGTGATGGTTGGCAAGCGATCCTCGACAGTTTCAAAGCGTACGTTGAAGGGGTCGAGAAGGACGAGCGATATGTGAAGTTGGTGTAGTCGCCGGGAATCGTCACGGAACGCCTCGAAATCGCTTCTTGGGGAGAGTCGTCGAATGACTACTTCGATTCGCTTCAGCCACACCCTCGTCCACTGCCGCGACAAGAAGACGTCGGCCGCGTTTCTCACTGACGTGTTGGGGCTCGATGAGCCGAAGCCATTCGGCCCGTTTCTCGTGGTCGGGCTGGACCACGACGCGTCATTGGATTTCATCGAGGCGGGCGGGATGGAGTTCGAGACTCAGCACTACGCCTTTCTCGTCGACGATGCGAGCTTCGATGCGATTCTCGAGCGCGTGACCCGCCGCGGTCTCGACTATTGGGCGGACCCATTCCGAAGGGTTCCAGGCGAAGTCAATCACCACGACGGAGGGCGGGGCTTCTACTTCCTGGACCCGGACGGGCATCTCCTGGAGGCGCACACTCGTCCCTATGGGAGCGGCGGCGGAACCTGGCGGTCGTCGTCGGCGCGGCCGACGTCGGCGTCGGACAATTGGAGATGAATGGATGCGCCCGGCATTCCGCTCATCTCTCCCTCTCATCTGCAGCGTCGTAGTGTGCCATCTGATCGGCGTGAGCCTTCTCGAATGCGGGCCGGTTGGTTGCGCGGTTGATGTAGGCTTCCGTTGCAGGTCGGTCTCCGAACGCGCGGACGTCCGGTACGCGTAGGACATCGACCATGAGCAGATCTGCGACGGTGAAGCGTTCGGCCGCCAGCCATTCTCGATCCGTCAGGACCTTCTCCATGTGGTCGAGGCGGCTTTCCAGCCACCCGGTCAGATTGTTTGGCTCAGCGCCGGTGATCTTCAGGAACCACCAGGGAACCGAGACCATCTCGACCGAGTTCAGTGCGGCAATGGCCCATTGCAGCGTATGTGCCTCTCCGAGAGCGTCGCGAGGCATGAGCCTCTCTGATTTTCGAGCCAGGTGCAGGACACAAGCACCGCTCTCGAAGATCTGCAGCTCTCCATCCGTGAGGAATGGGACCTGTCCGAAGGGCTGCTGTGCGAGATGATTCGTCTCACGACCCTCGAACGCGACGGTTCGCAGCGTGTAGGGGAACCCAGCTTCCTCGCAGGCCCATCTGAGCCTCAAGTCACGCACGAATCCTCGCGGACCGATCGGCACCCAGTCCAACGTCCAGATCGTCAGGGCTCCCATTCTCTGTTCCTCCAATGTGCAGGAAGTCGAGGCGGCTTTCCGACGCTGCGAAGACATCGGCCAGGCATGGAACGATTCAGGCGATGGTCCGTTGCCTTCGGAGCGCGGATTGCGTCGCGTTCGTCGCTGGATCCGATCCGCTGCGGCCGGTGCCCGGGAGCGATCGAGATGTCGATCGTTCTCGGGCGTCTTCGGCGAACCATTGCGAACGTGACCCCGGACGACCGTGCGGCGTGCAGCGCGACGAGCAAGCCTCGCGGTTCCGGATCGTTCTCGTGCGCGATCCGTTCCGAATCAGCAGCGCAGCATCCCCCCGCGACGACGTGGTCCTCGGCCGTCGTGAAAGACGACGCCTTCGAGGCGAGGTAGAGCGCCGCGCCGATGATCTCGTCGCAGTCGGCGACGCGCTGCTGCATCGTCGCCATCGCCGAGCGGTCCGGGAATTTCGGATCGATCTTGGTCGTCCCGCGCATCATCTCGGAGTCGAAGGGACCCGGACAGAGCGCGTTGACGCGGATGCCGAGGGGGGCCCATTCTCGGGCCATCGTCTTCGTGAAGTTGATGAGCGCCGCCTTGAGACCCGTGTAGGTCCCGACGCCGGCCCCGCCGGCGTAGGCGCCGACGGTCGCGACGTTGATGATCCGGCCGCCCGGTCCCTGCTGCTGCATCTGCTTCGCGACGAGCGCTGCGAGTCGGACGGGGCCCTTCAGGTTCACGTGATAGAGCTTGTCGAAATACTCGCTCGAGAGATCCATGATGGATACGGATGCCGGATGGATCCCCGCGTTGTTGACGAGGACGTCGATCCGGCCGAAATGCGCGGTGGCGCGCTCGACGAGGCGCGGGAGCGCGTCCCAATCGCCCATGTGGCAGGCGTGGGCCAATGCCTCGCGGCCGGTCTCCGCCGTGATCGCGGCGGCCGCCTCTTCACAGCGGGCCTGATCCCGGCTCGCGACGACGACGGAGGCCCCGGCGCGCGCGAGGCCGAAGGCGATCGAGCGGCCGAGGCCCTTGGTCGCACCGGTGACGATGGCGACCTCGCCGGAGAGATCGAAGAGTCGTTCGAGCGACGCGTGCATGGGACGTTCCTCGGTTCGGGGCTCCCGGATCCCGCGCGGCGGGCCGCAGAGCGCTGGGGGTTCGGGCGATGCGCCGGTTCGAGACGGCTCAGAGCGTGTTGAAGCCGGCGATGAACTTCCCGGCCGTCGCGCCGCCGTCGACCGGCAGATCGACGCCCGTGATCGACGACGCTGCGTCCGAGGCCAGGAAGAGCACGGCTTCCGCGATGGCGGCGAAAGACGCCGTGCCCGGGATCCCGCGGTTCTCGTTGTAGGCGGCGGTCTGTTCGGCGAAGCCCGCGAGCTTCGGCAGCCAGGGGCCGTACATCTCGAAGTTGCCGCCCGCCGGGCAGACGCTGTTGGCGCGGATGCCGCTGCGTCCGAGCTCGAGTGCGGCGGATTTCGCGAGGCCGCGGACACCGAACTTCGAGGCGGAGTAGGCCGTCACGCCGTTCATCCCGACGAGTCCGTCGATCGAGCTGACGTAGACGATCGAGCCCTTCTGCTGCGCCTTCATGGCGGGCAGCACGGCGCGCGTCCCGAGGAAGGGGCCCACGGTATTGACCTCGAGCACGCGGCGGAAGGTCTCGCCGCTCGTATTCTCGATCGTGCCGAGATGGAGGATCGCGGCGTTGTGGACCAGGACGTCGATCCGGCCGCAGGCTTCGAGCGTCTCGGCGACGACGCGCGCCCAGTCCGCTTCGCGGGTCACGTCGAGATGCGCGAAGCGCGCGTTCGCGCCGAGCTTCGCCGCCGCTTGGACGCCCTGCTCGTCGAGCACGTCGGTCAGCACGACCCGCGCGCCCTCGCGCACGAGCGTCGCCGCGATCGTCTCGCCGACACCGCGGGCGGCGCCGGTGACGATCGCGACCCGGTTTTCGAGAACGCCCATGTCTTGCTCCATCGCCTGTGCGGGCGGATCAGTCGTCGAGGTTCGGGGCCCAGGCCGAGCCGTTGATATGCGAGCCGCCGTCGACGAAGAGCGTATTGCCCGTCAGGTAGCGGCTGCCCTCGCTCGCGAGAAAGAGGGCGACGGGCGCGATGTCTTCGTAGCAGTCGCCGATCCGGCCCA
>CAUJGH010000299.1 GCA_963169575.1 Myxococcota bacterium
GCCCGCATCGAGCCCGACGCGCCCGCGCTCTTCGCCGCCGCCGAGCTGATCGTGAAGGTCAAGGAGCCCCAGCCCGTCGAATGCGCCCGCCTTCGGCCGGGCCAGATCCTCTTCACCTTCCTCCACCTCGCCGCCGATCCGGCCCAGGCCCGCGCGCTGCTCGCCTCCGGCGCGACGGCCATCGCCTACGAGACGGTCACGGCGCCGGACGGCTCGCTTCCCCTGCTGACGCCGATGAGCGAGGTCGCCGGGCGGATGGCGATCCAGGTCGGCGCCCACTGCCTCGAGCGGGCGGCCGGCGGGCGCGGGATCCTGCTGGGCGGCGTGCCCGGCGTGCCGCCGGCGCGGGTCGTCGTCATCGGAGGCGGCATCGCCGGCTCGCACGCCGCTGCCATGGCGATCGGGCTCGGCGCGGACGTCACGATCGTCGACCGCTCCCTCCCCCGCCTGCGCGAGCTCGCGAGCCAGTTCCTCGGCCGCGCGCATACGGTCTATTCGACGCGCGACGCGATCGGCGAGCTCGTGACGAAGGCTGATCTGGTCGTCGGTACGGTGCTGGTCCCCGGCGCCTCGACGCCGAAGCTCGTCGACCGCGCGATGGTGCGCGCGATGCCGACGGGATCCGTCGTCGTCGACGTCGCCATCGATCAGGGCGGCTGCTTCGAGACGAGCCGGCCGACGACCCATGCCAGCCCGACCTACGTCGAGGAGGGCGTCGTCCACTACTGCGTGACGAACATGCCCGGCGCCGTGCCGCGGACCTCGACCTTCGCGCTGACCAACGCGACGCTGCCCTTCGTGCGGCGCCTGGCATCGCTCGGCGTCGATGGCGCCCTCGAGCGGGAGCCCGGTCTCTCGAGCGGGCTCACCGTCGACGCAGGCGCGATCGTCCATCCCATCGTCGCCGAGGCGCTCGGCTTCTCGCGCTGAGCGTCGGCGCTGCCGCGTGCCGCGTCCTCGCGACACAGCGTCGAGGCGCTGCCGCGTGCCGCCGCCTCATACCGCTGCGTCGCGCCGCTGCCGCCTGCCGCCGCGTCGAGGCGTCCTTCAGGCCGCCGCGCGCAGGGATTCCGGATTCTGCGCTTCCGCGCGGCCCGCGCGCTCCGGCCCGAAGGGCTTCAGCCAGAGCACCAGCGGCGGCAGCAGGAAGAGATCGGCGAGCAGCGCCGTCGTGAGCGCCGCGGCGAGCAGGAGGCCTCGATAGGCCTCCGAGCGCAGGTCCGAGAGCATCAGGACGAGGAATCCGAGCACGAGCGCGGTGGAGGTATTGATCAGCGCCCGCCCGACGTCCTGCATCGCGGCGCGCAGCGCGAGCGCATAGTCGCGATGGATGCCGAACTCGAGCCGGTAGCGCGACATGAGATGGACCGTGTCGTCGACGGCGATGCCGAGGGCGATCGAGGCGATCGTCGCCTTGTTGTAGTCGAGCGGGATGTCGAACCAGCCCATCGCGCCGAGCGCGAGCAGCACCGGCACGATGTTGGGCACCATCGCGATCAGCCCGACGGGCACCGACCGGAAGAGCAGCATCATGACGATCGAGACCGCGACGAGGGCGAGCCCGAAGCCCTGGATCTGGCTCGTCACGATGTAGCTCGTCAGCTTGAGCCAGAGCGCGCCGATGCCCGTCAGCGTCAGGCTCGCGTTCTCGATCGGCTGCTTCTCGAGCGCGGCGTCGAGACGATCGATCAGCGCCTGCATGTGGACGATCCGGCCGACCCGGATCCGCAGCTCGAGGCTCGCGACGCGGTAGTCCGGGGAGACGAGCTCGGAGGCCTCCTCGCCGCCCGAGGATTCGTAGAGGAGCAGGTACTGAGCGACCTCCTCGCGCGTATCGGGGATCCGGTGATAGGCGGGATCGTCGGCGTGGAAGGACTGATTGAGATCCTTCACGATGTCGACGATCGAATAGGTCTTGCGGACGAGCCAGGGCTCCTCGAGGGCGAGCTTCTCGAGCCGCTCGATCTCGCGCAGGACCGCCGGCTCCTTGATCGATTCGTCCGCTCCGCCGTCGAAGAGATAGATGACGTTGCTCATGCCGCCCATCTCGTCGTCGACCTTCACGATGTTGGTCCGGACGTCCGAGCCCTCCCAGAAATCGGCGAGCCAGTTCGAATCGACCGAGACGACGGCCGCGCCGCCGATGCAGGCGAGCGTGAAGAGCGCGAAGGCGACCAGCAGCCCGAAACGATGCGCGAGGTTGAAATCCGTGACGCGCTCGAGGAATCGCGCGACAGGGCCCGAGTCGACCGACTCCGCCGCGCCCTCGCCCGCCGGCTGCGCCCAGGCCGGCCGACGGGCGCCGAACGAGAGCATCGCGAGCAGGACGGTGACCGAGAAGAAGTAGGCGGCCATCACGCCGAAGGACTGGTAGACCGCGCCTTCCGCCATCGTGCGGATCGGCACGAAGGACATGCAGGCGAACCCGACCGCCGTCGTCACGGCCGTCAGCAGCGAGGGCAGCCCGACGAGGGACATCGTCGCGACGAGGGCCTCGCGGCGGTCGCCGGTCTTGCGGATCTGGATGCGGAACTCCGACAGGACGTGGACGCAGTAGGCGACGCCGATGGCGGCGAGCAGCGTCGGGGTCGCGGTGAACGAGAGGCCGATCTCGTAGCCGAGCACGACCATGAAGGCGACGGTCATGAAGGCCGTCAGCAGCAGCACGAAGAGCGGTGCGGCGACGCCGACGAAGCTCCGGAAGTTGATCAGCTGGAGCACGCTGATGACGAGCAGCGTGATCGCGAGCAGCGAGAGCCATTCGGATTCGAGCACGCGATTGAAGAACGCGTTGAGCGGAACGTCGCCGGACGGGAAGAAGCGGAAATCCGAGAACTCCGGCCGCGCCAGGATCTCCATGATCTTCGTGTCCGAGACCTGGGGATATTTGTTCTCGAGCTCGGCGGGCGCCTCGGGGTCCCAGACGATCTCTTCGTCGGGATCCGTGCTGGTCCGGTCCATCTCGAGCACGATCGCCGCGAACGACGCGTCCTGGTTGACGATGCCGCCGACCAGCAGCGGCTTCTTCAGATAGCCCTCGCGGCGCTCCAGCAGCTCCGCCTGGGTCAGCGGCCATTCGTCGCGGATCTTCGTGATCTCGAGGCCTTCCTCCGTCGCGACCGTGTACTCGGCGTTCGCGAGACTCGTCACCTCGTAGACGAAGGGCACCTCGTCCTCGAGCGCCTCGGTGAGCGCGATCAGCGCGGCCATCGCGTCGACGTTCCAGACGCCGTGCTCGAGCTCCGGGACCTCGTAGCCGATGTAGCCGACCTCGTCCGAGCCGAAATCCTCGAGGTATTTCTGGTAGGACTCGTAGGTGTCGTCGCCTTCGTTGAAATAGGCTTCGTAGCTCGCATCCTGACCGACCTGCGCGGCGAGCTGGAAGCTCCCCGCGAAGAGCACGAGGCAGACGAGCGCGACTGCGACGCGATGGTCGAAGCACCATCCGGCCAGCGCCGCAAAGCGCTGGTTCATGCGTTCGATCCGTTCGTGGGCGGGGTCTCGCTCATCGGCCATGCAATCGCTCTCCTGCCCGGGATGTGCGGGCTCGGCTGACGTTACGTCAGCGGATCCGAGAATGGCCACACGCGCGCGTCGGAAGGCATCCGAACGCCGTGCCCGGCGGCCCGGACGGGCGGCGCGGGGTGAGATGTAATGGACGTGCGCGCGGCACGGCGATGGATGCGCCGGCGATCCAGAACGCGCACGTCCGAGCCACGAACCCCGAACCGCTCGGCCGGGACGCCTGGCACGGCCTCCAAGCCCCCGCCCTACGGCATCAATCCCAGGTAATCGCCCTTGCCGATCTCGACCCCGCCATGGCGCAGCAGCGCATAGACCATCGTGACGTGGAAGAAGAAGTTCGGGATCGAGAAGCTCTCGAGGAAGGCCTCGCCCGTCATGCGCAGCGTCCGGTCGGGACCGATCGGCATGACGATGTCGCGTTTGTCGGAGCCCTCGAGGCGATGCGCGGGAATCGACTCGACGTAGGCGATCGTCTTCTCGATGCGCTCGCGCAGCTGCGCGAGCGTCGCTTCGTCGTCGGCCCATCTCGGCGGCTCCTCGCCCGCGAGGCGCGCGACCGCGCCCTTGGCGGCGTCGCTCGCGATCTGGATCTGGCGTGCGAAGGGCAGCATGTCGGGCGCGAGCCGCATGCCGACGAAGTTGTTGGGTTCGAATTTGCGCGCTTTCGCATGGGCCTCGGCCTTGTCGAGCCAGACCAGCATGTTCTTGGACATCTTCACGAAGACGGGGACGCTCGCGCTGTGCATGGACAGGGACATGGGACCTCCGATGACGGGCTGTTGGAACGGGAGCGCACGATAACCCGAACCCCGCGCCGCGAATAGGCTCGTCTTCTACGCGCCATCGCCTCGCGTTCGCCCCGCATCTGCACCGATTCCGCGTTCGAGGCCCGACTTCGTGACGACTGCCTTCGCGAGAACGCGCCGCAACTGCCCCCGCCCCGTCCCCGCACTGCCATCCGGCGGCGGTTTCCTCCGAGTCGCGGGACGGGTTCGGGGGGAACCCTCCGCGACGAGGGCAGATCATGGGCATGCAGACCGCGCGGGCTCCGTACGTCTTCCTGACCGGCAAGGGTCGCTCCGGTACGACCTGGCTCGCGAACATCCTCGCGACCCACGATCGCTGCATCTACAAACACGAGCCCTTCCTCGACTACAAACCGACGCCCTTTCGCGAATTCCTCGCCGACCTGCCGACGGGAGAAACGACCGCCCTGCGCCGCCTCTTCGAGCGCGCCTGCCGCGGCTGCCACGCGAGCATCGACGAACCCCTGCCGCAGCAGACGGGCATGCGGCGCCTGCCGCCGCGGCCGCTCGCGCTGCTGCGCCGGGCGGCGATCCGAATCCCCGCGCTCGATCCGGTCTATGGACTGCTGGGGCGACCGCGACTCGGCGGAGATGGCGAGATCCTGATCAAGG
>CAUJGH010000300.1 GCA_963169575.1 Myxococcota bacterium
GGCGCTCGAGATGCCGCCCGGGCATGTACGCGGCTTCGACGTCCGAACCGGTGAACGCCGCTGGATCTTTCACACCATTCCGCAGCCAGGCGAAGAAGGCCATGCAACCTGGCCGCCGGAAGCCTGGAAGACGGCCGGCAACACGGCGGTCTGGACGACGATGTCGGCCGACCTCGAACGCGGCCTCGTCTATCTCCCGGTCGAGGCGGCGACCGGCGACTTCTGGGGCGGCCATCGCCCGGGCGACAACCTCTTCTCGCAGAGCCTCGTCTGCCTCGACGCGCGCACGGGCGAACGCGTCTGGTCGTTCCAGACCGTGCACCACGACGTCTGGGACTACGACCTGCCCGCAGCCCCGATCCTCGTCGACGTCTCGCACGGCGGACGCGAGATCCCCGCGGTCGCACAGCTGACCAAACAGGGCTTCACCTTCGTCTTCGATCGAACGACGGGCGAGCCTCTCTGGCCGATCGAAGAACGCGGCGTCCCGTCGAGCGACGTGCCGGGCGAGCAACTCTCGCCGACCCAACCCTTTCCGACGAAGCCCCCGCCCTTCGAACGTCAGGGCCTCGCGGAGTCGGATCTGATCGACTTCACACCCGCGCTGCTCGCCGAGGCGCGCGCGATCTTCCGCGACCATCGCTCGGGCCCGCTCTACACACCCGGCTCGCTCGTCGTTCCGGGCGGAACGCAGGGCACGTTGATCCTGCCGGGCACCGTCGGCGGTGCGAACTGGCCGGGAGGCGCCGTCGATCCCGAGACGGGCCTGCTCTACGTCGGCTCGTCCGCCTCGCCGAGCGTTCTTCGCCTCGGCTCCGATCCCGCGCTCTCGCCGCTGCCGATCGTGCTGCTCGGCTATCCGCTGCTCGATCGCATGCCCGGCGGGACGCTGCCGCTCGTCAAGCCACCTTGGGGCAGCGTGACGGCGATCGACCTGCGGCGCGGCGAGATCGCCTGGACGATGGCGAACGGCGAAGCGCATCCGAGCGTGCGCGATCATCCGGCCCTCGCCGGCATCGATCTGCCGCGCACCGGTCGCCCGGAGCGCGCGGGGCTGCTCGTCACGAAGACCCTGCTCTTTGCCGGCGAAGGCGGCGAAATGTACGGACTGCCCGGCGCCGGCGGCCGCATGCTGCGCGCCCACGACAAGGCGACCGGCGAGATCCTCGCCGAGCTCGATCTGCCCGCGAACCAGACCGGATTGCCGATCAGCTATGCCGTCGACGGCCGCCAGTTCATCGTCGTCGCCGTCGGCGGCCCCGATCGTCCCGGCGAGCTGGTCGCCCTCGCCCTGCCCTGACCGATCGCTGGGACTCGTCCGTCATTCCGCGACGGGGACGAATTTCTGGGCGCGGTGCCGGATCCGGACCTCGGCGGTGTAGACGGCGCCATCCGCGCCGACGGCGAGATCATGGCCCCAGGCGAGCTCGCCCGGCGCTTCGCCGTAGCGACTCCAGCGCGCCTCGACCCGGCCCTCGAGGTCGAGGCGCGTCAGCTGCGCGAAGCCCGATCGGCTCGGATCCATGTGGCCCCCGTCGATCACGTAGAGCCGATCGCCATGGACTTCCACACCCCATGCCCGCGAGTCGACGCCGAAGATCTCGGGCCCCCAGGCCGTGAGAAAACGCCCTTCGCGATCGAAGACCTGCACGCGCCGATTGCCGCGATCGGCGACGTAGATGCGATCCTGCGCATCGATCGCGATGCCGTGGGGCAGCTCGAATTCGCCGGGCCCGCTGCCCGCGCGGCCGAAGCTCGCGATCGGTTCGCCCGCTGCCGACATCCGCACGACGCGATGGTTGCCATATCCATCGCTGACGTAGATCTCGCCCGTCGATGCGAAAGCGAGATCGGTCGGCTGATCGAAATGCGCGAGGTCGTCGCCGGCGGTGCCCTGCACGCCGACGGTCTGGAGGAGCGCGCCGTCGTGGCTGAATCGCAGGATTTGGTGGCGGAGCGTATCGGTGACCCAGATCTCGTCGTCCGGCCCGATCGCGAGACCATGGGGATTCTCGAAGAGACCTTCCCCGAAGCGGACGAGGACACTGCCGTCCGAGGGGTCGAGGCCGAGGATCGAAGGACCCTCGCCGCGGTGGAAGAGGAAGACGTGGCCATGGGAATCGACGCCGACGCCGCTCGTCTCGCCGAGCACGACCTCCGGCGCCAGCGCGGGCCAGTCGGGCACGAGGGCGTATGCGCCTCCGGACGCGGGCGGTTCGCGCCGGGTGAGCCCGGCGCGTTCGCCGGTCGGGGCATCGCTCGCGAGACAGTGCGCCAGGACGAGGGCCAGGCTGATCGGCAAGAAGAGTCGGCCGGGCCATCGACCGGGATTTCGATCCATCACGTCCTCGACCTCCGGCTGAAGCATGCCGGGCGCATTGAATCGCAGGCGCCGGCCCCGGGCTCGTCCTCATCGACGGGCCCAGATCGGGGCGCCCGGGCGCCTGCAACGGGATAAAGCAGAACTGGCCCCTTTCCATGGTCTATTTTTCCCATTCATAACCAATTGCCCCGGAATCTTCCGAGCCGCCCCCGCCATGAGGCCCCGATCCATGTCCTCTCGCGTCCGATCCTTCGTCGCCGTCGTGCTCACGGGCTTCTCCACCGGACTCATCGCTGGCGTTCCGGAAGCTGCGGGCGCCCCTCTCGAATCCGTCGTCGCCGAACTGCAGTGGAGCCCGACCGGCAGCGCCGGACTGATCACCGGGGATTACCAATCCTCCGCCGAGGGGACGGACAGCGAGATCGGCGAGTCGCCCAGCGGGAGCGCGCGGGTCGGATTCGTGACCACGTTCGATGGGATCTCTCCGGATCCCGAAAACGGCGTGCCGAGCCCTTCGCCGCTCGTCCTTTTCCCGGATCCGGATTCGCTCTTCGAACAGACGAACGGCTCGAAGACGACTTCGACTTCCTTCGCCGGACAGGCCGGGGACGTCCTCACGCTCTACTTCAACTACGTCTCGACCGACGGCCTGCTCTACCGCGACTACGCCTGGGCGCGCCTCGTCGAAAGCGGAACCGACGCGACCGCGGCCTGGCTCTTCATCGCCCAGAGCGGCAATGCGCCCGACGGCGACGGCACGAGCGACTACGTCCACGACAAGGTGTTGAAGCTGCAGATCGATCCGATCCTCGCCGACCAGGACCAGGACGCCGTCTTGAACGGGGGGCGACCCATCGTCGGCATGCCGGCGGGGAGCATCAACGTCTGGGCGCCGCTCCAGGAGCCGGACGGACAGTGCTGGGCGAAGGATCCCCAGACGAGCAGCTGCGGAGCGACGGGCTGGGTCGAGAGCGTCTACGAACTCGAAGCAGGCGGCACCTATCATCTCGAGTTCGGCGTCATGAACTGGGGCGACGAAAACTACCAGTCTGCCCTCGCGTTCGACTTCGACGGGCTCGCGCCCGGGCAATTCCTTCCGCCGATCACGGTGTACGACGTTCCGGAACCGCGCTCCGCGGCGGCTCTTTTTGCGGCGGTCGTCGGGCTGACGGGTCTCGCGCAGCGGCGGAAGCCGGGCGCCGCGGCGCTTCAGGGCACGTCGCCGGGCTTCGAGGACGACGACGCGATGCGCGCAGCTTCGATTTCTCGCTCCAGCGCTTCGATCCGGACCCGCAGCCTCTGCCGCGCACGCGTCGCCGCCAATCGATCGAGCTGAAGTTTCGCGGCTTCGAGCTGCGACGATGCGTCCGCGATGCGGGCGACCCGCAGCAGCGCTTCGGCCCGATCGACCTTCCATTCGGCGCTTTCGCCGAGGCTCGTCGCGAGCGACTCGAGTCGTGCGAGCGCGAGATCGTCGCGCCCCCGGCGCCTCTCGAGCTCGATCGCGGGACGCTGGAGCTGGGGCGTCTGCCCGAGCCGGACCATTCCCTCGTCGAGCATCGTCAGCGCAGACTCGACGCCGCCGTCCGGCGCGCTCGCGAGCATCTTCGCCGCCGACACGTAGTCGCCGGGATGCGGCGACGCATGCACCGCGAAGTAGGCCCGGTAGTCCGCGAGCGAGGTCGCGGAGTCGCCCTGATCTCTCGCGACCTGGGCACGCGCCTCGAGTGCCTGCGGATGGCGCGGAAATCGCGCGAGGAAGGCGTCGAGCGCGCGGCGCGCTTGCGCGAGCTCGCCCATCCGGTGCAGCAGGACCCCGCGGTCGTAGGCGACGAGAATCGGATCTCCGAGGCGTTCGGCCTGCTCGAAGTCCCGGCGCGCCCGCTCGAACCGGCCGAGATCCCGCTCGACCTGGCCGCGTCGGACATAGTTCGCCGGATCTTCGGGATGGGCGCGGATCGCGGCGTCGAGTCGCTCGATCCGTTCGAGGGCGCTCGGATGCGAGCCCGCCGGACCGGCCGGCACGAGCAGCAGCGAGATCGCGGCCAGGCGAATGATGAGGAAGCGAATCATCCGATCTCTCGTCCGAGGGGCGTCCCCTGCCCCGAGCATCCGCGGCCGCGGGGAGCGCACCTCCCCGCAGCCGCTCAGCCGTCATCAGTCCCGATCGCGCCGCGGCCCCTTGACGGGATCACCGCGCCGGATCGTGAATGCATCGAGCACGTCGCCGTGGACGTCGATGAAGCGCGACGTCAGCTCCTTGCGACTCGCATCGACGACGACCGATCCCTTTTCGGGCAGGCTGACGAAATGGGCCGGGTGCATCAGCCAATCGGGCGGCGTGCAGCCCAGGGTTCGGGGCGGAACGCAGGGATTGAGCTCGTCCGCCTTGCCCGAGCTGCCCGCCACGGTGTAGACGACCTTGTCGTCGATACGGCTGCCGGCGCTGATCTGCGCGTAGGTCTCGGCGTCCTGGCCCGAAGCGCCATTGCCATCCGCATCGAGCTCGGCATGGGTCGCGAGATCGAAGCTCGTCGAGAGCCCCGTGTGGCCCGTCAGGTAGTAGGAACGCTCGTACGAATGCGAGTGGCCGCTGTAGACGACGTCGACGCCATGTTCGTCGAAGATCGGCGTGAAGACTTCACGCATGTCGATCTCGGCGTCCTCGACGTCGGAATCGTGGTTCTCGCCCTTCGAGTACGGAGGGTGGTGGAAGATCACGATCGTCCAATCGCGATCGTTCGCCGAGAGATCGTCGACGAGCCAATCGGCCATCGCCTGCCGCTGCGAATCGTCCCGGTTCGAGAGCTGCGAATCGAGGCTCACGACATGGACGTTGCCGTAGTCGAGCGAGTAGTACTGCTCCGTCCCGCTCGCGACGCCGCCGGCCTCCCCGTTGCTCGGCAGACTGAAGATGTCGAGATAGGGGGGACCGTCGTCGACGGTATTCGGATCGCCGTCGTCCCAGCTCTGCGGATCCGGGGAGCTGCTCGTTCCACCGAGGAAGGTGATCAGGCGGCCCGGCGGAAATCCGAGGAACGGGCCGAGGTCGAAGAGCGTGCCGCCCATCTCGTGATTCCCGATCGTCGGCACGACCTGCGCGCTCTGGATGATCTCGGGATAGATCTCGAAGAACGCCTTCTGCCACTGCGCATCCGTGCCGTCGAGATAGGCGTTGTCCCCGAGGAGCAGGAAGAGATCGACCGGCTCCTTGCCCTGGTTGTAGGTCAGGAAGCCCTGCTTGACTTCGAGCGCCTCACCGGGATGCGTCAGCGAGACGCCGTCCCCGAGCGGCGGATTCAGCTGGCGTTCGGTCGCCGTCCCGGAATCGCCGACGATCCAGATATGCGTATTGCCGTCTCGCGGCGGCTTGTTGTTCGGCGGCGGCGTGCGGAAATGGAGAGCCGGGTCGACCGCGGCCTGCGGGCCCGGCTCGCCGATCAGGTAATGGATCTCCTTGTCGGGAGGCAGGGAATCGAGCAGGACCTGCTTGTGGCCGCCTTCCGTCTCGACGGCCGGAGCACAGAGCGGCCAGTTTCGTTTGCGCAGCGGCGCGGCCGATCGCGCCCAGCACGCCTGATCCGCATCGCCGCCCCGCCACTTCAGGAGCGCCGAGGTCGGCCCGACCTGCTGCAGCAGGATCCGCTCGGGCTCGGCCTGCGCCGCCGTCGCGACGAGCGCGACGCCAGCCATCCACGTCAAGACCCTCATTCCACTTCCCTGCAACGACCGCATGACTCCTCCTTCTCGGTCCATTCGATCCATGTCCCGATGCACGGCGGGCACGTCCGTCCTCTGGCGTGGCCCCGCCTGCGGTTTCGAGGATTCTCTCACGTCATGACCCGACGACGAACAAATTTTCGAGACCACCGTCGCGGAATTGCCAGGCTCCCATCGAGGCAGCCCGCCTCGAAGCGGCACCGAAAGAATTGACCCGGCCGAGGACAGCCAGTAAACAGGCATCGGGACCGAGCAACGAACCCCCCAGGAGTCGAATCGCCCGGATGAATCGCCATCTCAGTCTCCCGACGCTCGCGTCGGCTCGGCGCGACGTGCCCGCCGGCATCGTCGTCTTCCTGGTCGCCTTGCCGCTCTGCCTCGGCATCGCGCTCGCTTCGGGCGCGCCGCTCTTCTCCGGTGTGATCGCGGGCGTCGTCGCCGGCCTCGTCGTCTCGCTGCTCTCCGGCTCGGAACTCTCGGTGAGCGGGCCTGCCGCCGGTCTGGCCGTCATCGTCGCCGCCGCGATCCAGGAGCTCGGGAGCTTCGAGGCCTTCACCGTCGCGGTCCTCCTCTCCGGCCTGGTCCAGCTCGCGCTCGGCGCATTCCGAGCCGGCGTACTCGGCGACTACGTTCCCAACAGCGTGATCAAGGGCATGCTCGCGGCGATCGGCATCGTGATCGTCCTGAAGCAGATCCCGCACGCCCTCGGCGACGACCGCGACTTCCTCGGCGACGAGGCGTTCCGCCAGACGCAGACCGATCAGCTCAATACGTTCTCGGAGATGTTCGCGGCATTCGGCTCGCCGAGCCCCGGCGCCATCGCGATCTCGCTGCTCGCGATCGCGCTGCTGATCCTCTGGGAGCGGCCGATCATCAAGCGCAGCGCGCTGCTGGGGCTCGTTCCCGGACCGCTGCTCGTGGTCGTTTTGGGAACGCTCCTGAACGAGGCCTTCGGCATGTTCGCACCCGACTGGCAGCTGACTGCGGCGAACCATCTCGTCACCCTGCCCGTCGCGTCGACTCCCGCCGATTTCTTCGCGCTCTTCTCGCTCCCCGATGTCGGTGCCGTCCTGCGGGTCGACGTCTGGACGGTCGCGGTGACGATCGCCATCGTCGGCAGCATCGAGACCCTGCTCTGCATCGAGGCGACCGATCAGCTCGACCCCGAGAAACGCCTCTCCGACGCGAACCGCGAGCTGCGTGCCCAGGGCGTCGGCAACGCGCTCTCGGGCCTGCTCGGCGGTCTGCCGATCACGTCCGTGATCGTCCGGAGCTCGGCCAACATCTACGCCGGCGCGCGCACGCGCCTCTCGGCCTTCGTTCACGGCGTCGTCATGCTGGTCGCCGTGGCACTGCTCGCCCCGATGCTCAACCGGATTCCGCTCGCGGCGCTCGCCTCGATCCTGCTCGTCGTCGGCTACAAGCTCGCTTCGCACAAGTTCGTGATGGAGATGTGGGCGAAGGGCGGAACCCAGTTCATCCCCTTCGCCGTCACCGTCGTCGCGATCGTCTTCTCGGACCTGTTGATGGGCATCGGGATCGGCCTGTTGACGGGTGTCTTCTTCGTGATGCGCTCGAACCACCATTCGGCGATCACGGTCGTGAACGACGGCCAGAGCTGGCTGATGCGATTCAACAAGGACATGTCGTTCGTCAACAAAGCCGAGCTGAAACGGCGTCTGCGCAAGATCCCCGACCAGGCACACCTGATCGTCGACGGCACCAAGGCGCTCTACGTCGATCGCGACATTTACGAGACCGTGAAGGAGTTCGAGACCGCCGCTTCCTATCGCGGCATCGAGCTCGAATACCACAACTTCTTCGACAAGCAGCTGAACGCGGGCTGAGCAAGATCCGCGAGAGTTCCAGAAAGAGAGAAGCCGGATGGAGACCTACAAGCGACTGCTCCTGAACAACAAGGCCTGGGTCGAGGACAAGCTGAGCCTGCGCCCCGACTTCTTCACGAGCACGTCCGGCGTCCAGAAGCCCGAGTACCTCTGGATCGGCTGCTCGGACAGTCGCGTGCCGGCCGAGGAAGTGACGGGCGTCGAGCCGGGCGAGCTCTTCGTGCATCGCAACATCGCGAACCTCGTCGTCCACACGGACTTCAACATGCTGTCCGTCGTCCAGTACGCCGTCGAGGTCCTCAAGGTCAAGCACATCATCATCTGCGGCCATTTCGGCTGCGGCGGCGTGCGCGCCGCCATGTCCCGCCAGCACCTCGGCCTGATCAACAAATGGCTGCGCCACATCAAGGACATCTACCGGCTGCACGAAGGCGAGCTCGACGCGATCCCCGACGAGGAGCGGCGCTACGAACGCCTGATCGAGCTGAACGTCTTCGAGCAGGTCAACCATCTCGCGCAGCTCTCGTTCGTCCAGCTGGCCTGGAAGCGAGAGATGCGACCAACCCTCCACGGCTGGATCTACGACATCCACACCGGGAACATCAAACAGGTGAAGAAGGTCGATCCCGGTCAGCTCCCGCACGACATCTACGTCTATGAGTTTCCTGACCTCGATGGGGATGATGAGATTTCGTGAACCCGGGCCGATCCTGACAAGGACGTTGGGTCCACAGATTTCACTGATTGCACAGATGATCCCGGACTTGGGGCTGGGATATCGGGGCGGGGTGTCC
>CAUJGH010000301.1 GCA_963169575.1 Myxococcota bacterium
CTGGCTGATCGTGTTGGCGGGCAGGAAGAGGTCGCCCGAGGCGTTCGGTGAGCCCCTGCCGGCCGACGGATCGAAGTGGACGACGTCGGTCCAGTTGATGTCGTAGCGCGGCGTGAACGTGCCGATCCGATTGATGTCGAGCGCGTACTCCACGCCGGCCGAGATCTTGAAGCGCGGCGCGTTCGGCAGCGGGTTGCCGTTGTAGTCGATGACGACGCGGTTCTGGTCGTTGCCGTTCGGGACGGGCCGGGTGCCGCTCGAAGTGAAGTCGAGGAACTTCGTTTCGAGCCAGCCGAAGCGGACATCGGCCGTCAGGCCTTCGATCGGGCGGATGGTCGTCTCGAGCTCGGCTCCGAAGTTCAGCGCGTCCTCGGCGTTGATGACGATCTGGACCGGAGCCGAGCGCGGCGTGTTCGTGAACGTGAAGACCTGGTAGTTCTGGTAGGCATACCAGAAGACCGCGCCGTTGACCGAGATGACGTCGTCGAGCCAGTTGCCGGTGAAGCCGATCTCGAAGGCGTCGATGATCTCGGGGTTCGCGACGTCGGTCACTTCGGCGACGACGGTCGCGTCCCGCACGTTGAATTGCTGGCCCTTCCAGCCGTGGGTGTACTTGAAGAAGAACTCACGCTCCTCGTCGAAGCGATAGGTGAGTCCGAGCTTGCCGGTCGGGTGGTCCACGGTGCTCGTGCGCGAGCAGGGCTTCGGCCCGGTCGTGGGATCGGGCAGACATTGATCGCTGAGGGGGCTGCCGCCGCGGCGGATGTCGGCGTTGAAGTATTTGGATTCCCAGTTGTACCGGATGCCGGCGTCGAGGGTGACGTCGTCGAGGAAATCCCAGGAGAAGTCCGCGAAGACGCCGAAGCTCTTCGTCTCCTGGACGTAGCCCTGGAAGATCGGCTCCACCGCGCCGCCGCTCGCGAGCGTCAGCTGGGTGTAGTCGAGCTCCTCTTCCAGGTAGAAGGCGCCGACGCCCCAGGTGATCGGCAGCGACTCGAGCTCGGCGCCGGCGCGGATGTCCTCGGTGAACTGCCAGGCGTCGTCCTCGATGTCGAACTCGAAGGTGACGTTGGGCGAATAGTCGGCGTCGATCAGGCGCTCGCGGTCGTAGCGCTCGAAACCGGTGATGTTCTTCACGGTCACGCCGCCGATTTCCCAGTCGCCCGTCAGCGTGAATCCGCCGGAGGTCATCCGCTCGAAGCCCGGCGTGTTGAAGTCGCCTTCGAACGGCTTGCGATCGAGCGGTCGGCCCGCGAGGTTCAGGGCGAGGGACGAGACTGCGAGCCGTCGCAGCCGCTCCGCTTCCGCACGGCAGGCCGGCGGGTTGGGCGACAGACGGCACTGGCGCTCGGTCGGAACCGGCGGGAGCCGGTTGATGATCCGCTGCGCCTCGTTCTGAACCTCCCGCGCCCGGTAGCTGTCGCCGTCGACGCCACCGAGGTTGCCGGAGGTGCCGAGGTGCTGGCCGACGGTGGCGAGCTGGTCGGTCCGGTCGACGTGGCCGACGAGATTCCATTCCATGTCGTCGATCGGGGGGACGAAGCGCAGGCTCGTGCGCGTCGACCAGGAATCGAGCGTGTTCAGGTCCTCTTCGAGATTCGGGCGGATGGCGAGCTCTTCGCCGGGGGCGTTCGGGATCTCGCCGCAGACGGTGCTCCCCGTCGAGACCTCGGCGAGCGACTTGCCGCCGCAGCGGTTCTTCATGATGCCGTCGCGCGTCTTGATCTTGAAGGCCGTGCGGATGCCGAGCACCTCTTCGAGGATCGGGACCTCGAGGGCGCCCTCGATGTCGACGAGGCCGAAGTTGCCGTAGTCCATGTTGAGATAGGCGTCGTACTCGCCCTTCGGCTTCTTCGTGTACATCCGGATCGCGCCGGCGGAGGCGTTGCGGCCCGGGCCGGAGCCCTGCGGCCCTTTCTGGACCTCGAGGCCGTCGAGGTCGTAGACGAGTCCGAGCTGGATCGCGGGCAGGTTGCGCGGCGCGTCGTCGACGTAGACGGCGACGGCGCTCGCGGCGTTGGCCGTGAAGTTGTTGAGACCGACGCCGCGGATGAAGAGGGTCGCCGTCGTCGAGCTCGCGGTGCGGATCTCGAGGTTCGGCGTATACGCCGCGACGTCCGAGACGTTCGAGATGCCGAGGGCTTCGAGCTTCAGCGGATCGAAGGCGGTGACCGAGGTGCTCGACTCCGTGAGCGAGCCGACCATGGCAGAGCTCGTCACGACCATCTCTTCGACGCCGGCGAAGGGATCGGCCTCCTTGGCCGTCGAGTCCTGTCCATTCGATTGGGCCGGGGCCTGCGCGGCCGCCACCCCGATCAGACACGTCGTCAGAAACGCGACGAGGAAACCACCGACTCCGAGCCGACCGGGATAGAGTTTCCGCCCTCGAGCGGAATTATTTTGCTGGACGCGCATTCCGGCATCGTTCACGATCCCGATTCTCCAGTCAACAGAAAGCCTCCGATCGGGTTGGGAATTGAAAATGCGCGTGCTAACCAGATTGCCCATGAAATCGAGGTATCGGCGGGTTTTTGCTCGGTTCGGATTCTGCGGAATCCTCGGCTCGGTCGCACTCGCCGCGCTCTACGCGGCCGCGGCGGAAGCCGATGCGCCCGCGGAGCGGTCGGCTCTCGATCGCCGATGGATCCCCAGTGCCTCGTTCTATACGGCCGGCCTCATCGACGACCGCGTCGCCCGGATGGAGAGCGATACCTCGCCCTTCAAGGACGGCGATTCGCTCGGGCTCTTGTGGTCGGTCGGTGGAACGGCGGACATGGCTTCGCCGGTGATCCTCGACGTTCCCGGCAAGCCCCGGATGTTCGCGCATGCGGACGTGGGATTCGTCTACAGCCTGGAAGACCCGGTCACGAGTGAGGGCGATCCGGGGGGGACGCCCCGGCTCGTGGAAGGTTCGAACACGGCCGAGGCCATCGCGGGCGTCGGCAGCTCCGTGCGTGCGGAGGCGAAGCCGCTCGTGCTGTCCGGCGGGATCGGCAGCGTCTTCGAATTCGAGGTGCTCGATCGCGCGCTGCGGATTCGGCCGACGCTCGAATGGATGTATCGCCGGGATACGATGAAGGCGACGCTCGGAGGCGGCGAGTCCGAGTCTCCGATCCCGAACGAGACCGAGTGCGTGCCCGACTGCCGCACCGTCTTCATCAAGCACCAGACCGAGAAGGGCTATCACAGCCTCGGCCCCGGCATCGAAGTCGAAACGGATGCGGGCCGTTTCGGCGATTTCCTGCTCGGCTTCTACGGCTCCTTTCGCGCCTACTACATCCTCGGCGATCGCAAGGCCGAGCTTCAGAGCCGGGGATCCTGGTCGCGATTCGACGGCCAGGCGACGACGCGGGAAGACACCGTCTTCGTGACCCGCTACGAGCGCGAGCCCTGGCATTACCGCTTCGGCATGGGGTTCCGCGTGCTTTGGTCGCCGGAGGAGTGAACCGGCCGATCGCCGCCGCCGTCCTCCTCCTGATCGTGCTCGGCTGCGAGGCGGCGCGCAGTCGCGATGGGGATCCTGCCCGCCGGTCCGCCGCCGTCTCTGCGGCCTCCGGAGCGCCCGTCGCCGTCGAAGGCACCTCCGACCGCCGTACCGGCTGGCCGTCCCATGGCCGCAACCCCTGGGAGCAGCGCTACAGCCCGCTCGATCAGATCAACACGCTGAACGTCGCCGAGCTCGGTCTCGCCTGGTCCGCCGATCTCGGAACGAATCGCGGCATCGAGGCGACGCCGCTCGTCGTCGATGGCGTTCTCTATCTCTCCTCGGCCTGGAGCGTCGTGCATGCGTTCGATGCGGCGACCGGCCGGCCGCTCTGGCGCCACGATCCGCAGGTGCCGCGCGATCGCGCGAAGCTCTTCTGCTGCGGCGTCGTGAACCGCGGTGTCGCCCATCATCGGGGCCGCATCTTCTTCGGCACCCTCGACGGCCGCCTCGTCGCGCTCGATGCGAAGACGGGCGAACGGATCTGGGAGAGGCTGACCGTCGATCCGGAGAAGCCGTATTCGATCACGGGCGCGCCCCGCGTCGTGCGCGGCAACGTGATCATCGGCAACGCGGGCGCGGATCTCGGCGTACGCGGCTATGTGTCGGCCTACGATCGCGATACCGGCCATCTCGTCTGGCGCTTCTACACCGTTCCCGGTCCCCCGAGCCAACCCCAGGAATCGGAGGCGCTGCTCCGGGCGCTGCCGACCTGGAAGGGCGATCTGTGGTGGCAGGTCGGCGGCGGCGGCACGGTCTGGGATTCGATGGCCTACGACGAGGATCTCGACCTTCTATATATAGGGACGGGAAACGGCTCCCCCTGGGCGCGGCATCTGCGAAGTCCGGGCGGCGGCGACAATCTCTATCTCTCCTCGATCCTCGCGCTGCGCCCGGAGACGGGAGAGCTCGTCTGGCATTACCAGACGACACCGGGCGATGGTTGGGACTTCACGGCGACCCAGAGTCTCATCGTCGCCGATCTCGAATTCCCGACGGGGTCCGTCGACGGGCGAGGGAACGAAGCCGAGCGGGCGGGCGATGCCGGCGAGAAACGGCGCGTCGTGATGCAGGCGCCGAAGAACGGCTTCTTCTATGTGCTCGATGCGAAGACGGGCGAGCTGATTTCGGCGAAACCCTTCGTCGAGGTGACCTGGGCGAGCGGCGTCGATCCGAAGAGCGGGCGTCCCGTCGAGACGGGGCGCGGCGATTATTCGCGCAGGCCCGCAACGATCTCGCCCGGACCGATCGGCGCGCATACCTGGCATTCGATGGCGTTCAGCCCGAAGACGGGCCTCGCCTACATCCCCGCCCAACATGTCGCCGGCTATTATGCGCCGGCGCCCCAGCCCTTCACGCCCGTCCCCGGTTCGCCGCGCAACACGGGCATCGACCTCACGAAGGCGCGTCAATTTCCTGCCGACGCGGCCGCCGGCGAGCTGATCGCCTGGGATCCCATCGCACAGAAGAAGGTCTGGGGCGTCCCGCGCGACACGATCGGGAACGGCGGCGTCCTGACGACCGCCGGCCTGCTCGTCTTCCAGGGGACGGCGACCGGCCGGTTCATCGCCCATCACGCCCGGGGCGGCAAACGGCTCTGGGAGTACGATGCCGGCACCGGCATCATCGCCGCCCCGATCAGCTATGCGGTCGACGGCGTCCAGTACATCGCGATCGCAGCGGGCTGGGGCGGCGGTTTCGCGCTGAATGGCGGCGATGCCGCGGCGGCCGCCGGTGTCCGCGGCGGGGGGCGCCTGCTCGTCTTCAAGCTCGGGGGCGTCGCCAGGCGGCCCGCGGATCCGCCGCCTGCGCCCCCGCGCCATTTCCCGCTGCGACCGACGTTCGACGATGCACCCGAGATCGAACGAGGGGCCGCGCTCTTCTCCGAGTACTGCGCCGCCTGCCATGGGGTCGGCGCCGTCGGCGGCGGGGTCACGCCGGATCTGCGTTTCAGCCCCCCGGCGATCCGGGAGAACTTCGCGCAGATCGTGAACGGCGGCGCGCTCGTCGGGAAGGGCATGCCCGCCTTCGCCGGCCAGCTCGCGCCGCGCGACCTCGAAGCGATCGCGCTCTATCTCGCCGATCGCGCCTATGC
>CAUJGH010000302.1 GCA_963169575.1 Myxococcota bacterium
GCGGTTCCGGCGAGGATCACGGACTCGCCGCCTTCGATCCCCCGCACGATCTCGATCCGCTCGCCGTCCTCGAATCCCGTCATCACCACTCGCTTGCGGGCCGCGCCGCCCTCGAGCAGGAAGATCGAGCGCCCCGCCTTCTCGACGACGACGGCGGCGAGCGGCAGGGTCCACACGTCGTCGTGGCGTTCGACGCCGATGCGCGCGGTCGCGTACATCCCCGGCCGGAGCGCGAGGTCGTGATTCTCGACGTCGGCTTCGACGAGCATCGTCTGGGTCCCCGGGTCGACGGCATAGGCGAGCCGGGCGACGACCGACTCGAAGCGACGATTCTCGAGCACGTCGGCCGTGAATACGAAGGGCTGCCCCGCGCGCACGAGCAGGGCCTCGCGTTCGGGGACGGGGACCCGGATGCGGACCGTCTCGAAATCCATCAGCGTGACGATCGCCGCCGAATCCGCTCCGGAATCGCGCGCGCTCGCCGCGGTCGCCGCCGGAATGAAGGCCCCCGGATCGACTGCGCGCGCCGTCACGATGCCATCGAACGGGGCCGTGATGCGCGCATAACCCAGCAACGTCCGGATCCGGCTCACCTCCGCTCGTGCGATCTCGACGCGGCCGCGCGCCTCGTCGAGCGCCTGCGGGACGACGAGGTCGGGCGCCTTCTCGCTCGCCTCGGCGACGCGCTCGAGCTCTCGCTCGGCGACCGAGAGCTCCGCCTGGAAGCGCGCGAGATCTGCAGAGAGCTCCGGCACCTCGATCCGCGCCAGCGCCTGCCCCTTCTTCACGCGATCGCCCTCCTCGACGGCGATCTCGGCGAGGTAGCCCGAGACCTTCGCGTGGAGCGTCGCCCGGCGATTCGCCTGGATGCGGCCGGGCAGGGTCACGAAGCGGGTGATGCTGGACCGGATCGGCTGCACGACGGAAACCGCCGCGATCGACGAACCGCTCGAAGCGGGCGCGCTCGCCGCGTCCGCACGTGCAGCCATCGGATCGGAGAGGACCGCAGAGAACGACAGGATCACGCCACCGACGACGGCCAGCGCGAACGCCGAACCGAGCCAGACACGCGGGACGACGGGGGCGCTTCGATTCATCTCGTCTCTCCATTCAAGCGGCCCGCCGAGGCGTGGAAAGGGCTCGCGGGATCATCGGGGTCCAGGGAGGCGCTCGCGACTTGCGACGAGGCGAGGCTCGCGAAGACGCAAGGCACGACGAAGAGCGTCGCGAGCGTGGCGAAGGCGAGACCGCCCACGACCGCGCGGCCGAGCGGTGCGGTCTGGTCTCCGCCCTCGCCGAGGCCGAGCGCGAGCGGAAGCATGCCCGCGATCATCGCGGCGCTCGTCATCAGGATCGGGCGCAGTCGCCCGGAGACGCCTTCGAGCGCAGCGGTGTCCGGCGCGCTTCCGAGCTCGCTGCGCGCTCGCTCGGCGAAAGCGACGAGCAGGATCGCGTTCGCGACGGCGACGCCGACGGCCATGATCGAACCCATCGCCGACTGGACGTTGAGCGTCGTTCCGGTCAGCGCGAGCGCGACGAGCGCGCCGGCGAGCGCCGCCGGTACGTTCGCGACGACGGTGATCGCGAGCCGCGGCGATTCGAAGTAGGCCGTGAGCATCAGGAGGATCGCGAGCACCGCGAGCAAAAGGCCGCTCCGGAAGCCCTCCGTCAGCTGGTCGAGCGGGACGACCTGCCCCCGCAGATCGACGCGCAGGCGCGGATCGGCGCCGCTTCCGAGCTCGGCGAGGATTTCGCGGACCGCGCTCGCGGCCTCGCCGAGGGCAGCGCCCTCGAGGTTGGCCGTGACGCTGACGACGCGATCCATGTTGTAGCGCTCGTAGGTGCCGACGGCGGTGCCGGGCGCGATGTGGGCGAGGTTTCGGAGCAGGACTGTCCCGGCGTCGCTCGAGCGGACCGGGATGTTGCCGAGATCCTCGACGGATCCGAGTCGCGCTTCGGGAATTTGAACCTGCAGGTTGTAGCTGATGCCGCTCTTCGGATCGGCCCAGAAATTCGCGACCGTGAAGCGGCTGGAGGTCGTCGCCGCGACCAGCGAGCGGGTCACGTCTTCGACCGAGACGCCGAGCTGACCCGCCCGCGCGCGATCGATCTCCACGGCGACCGTCGGGAAGTCGAGCGTCTGGGCGATCTGGACGTCGCGCAGGAAGGGCAGCGCGGCGAGCGCGTCGCGGATCCGCTCGGCGTGGACGCGACTCGCTTCGAGCTCGGGATGCGTGACTGCGACCTCGATCGGTGTCGGCGAGCCGAAGCTCATCACGCGCGCGACGATGTCCTGCGGCTCGAAGGAGAGCCGCACGCCGGGCAGCTCCTGCGCGAAGACCGCGCGGAGCCGCTCGACGAATGCGGGGACCGCGATGTCCGCTTCGGGCGCGAGCTGCACCGCGAGCCAGCCCTCCTCGGGGCCCCCGTTCCAGAGATGGACGAGGTTGACCGGGAAGCTGGAGTTGTGGACGCCGACCAGTCCGATCGAAGAGGCGACGTGTTCGGCGCCCCCGGCCTCGCGTTCGATCCCTTCGAGAATGCGGCCCGCCAGCGCCTCGGTCCGCTCGACGCGCGTTCCGCTGGCGGCCCGGAAGCGCAGCGCGAACTGGCCCGTGTCGGTTCGCGGAAAGATCTCGAGTCCGACCTGCCCCCCGAGCAGCACGATCAGCGCGGTCGCCAGAACGAGGTAGGCCAGAACGATCAGCCGCCGGGCGGCGAGAGCCCGCTCGACGATCGGCAGGAGGTTGCGACGAAGAGGCTCGACGAAGTCGGTGTGGGCTCGCTGCGCGGCCTCGCGGCGGCCGAGCAGCCAGACGGCGAGGATCGGAACCAGGGTCGAGGAGAGCAGGAACGACGCCACCATCGAGAAGCCGACCGCCAGCGCCATCGGGACGAAGAGAGCGCGCGCGGCGCCCTCCATGAAGAAGGCCGGAATGAACACCGCGAGGATGCAGAGCAAGGCGAGCAAACGCGGCGTCAGCGTCTCGCGCGTCCCGTCGAGCGCTGCGCGGGCGATGGAGGCGCCGCGCGCGAGATGGACGTGGATGTTCTCGATCGCGACCGTGGCCTCGTCGACGAGGATGCCGACCGCGAGGGCCAGGCCGCCGAGCGTCATGAGATGGACGTTCTCGCCCGAGAGCCAGAGCGCGAGCAGGGCAGCGAGCAGGGCGAGCGGGATGTTCAGGACGACGATCAGCGCGCTGCGCAGGTCGCGCAGGAAGAGCAGCACCATCAGGCCCGTCAACACCGCGCCGAGCGCACCCTCGCGCACGAGATCGCCGATCGCACGCTCGACGATCGGCGACTGGTCGAACTCGTAACGGACCTCGATGCCTTCGGGCAGGAGCTTCTGGAACTCCGGCAGGTTCTCCTTCACGATGCGCACGACTTCGAGCGTCGACGCGTCGCTGCGCTTCGTGACGGGGAGATAGACCGTGCGCCGGCCGTTCGCGAGGGCGTAGGAAGTCACGACGTCGGCCGCGTCGGAGACCTTCGCGACGTCGCGGACGAAGACGGTGCCGTTCGCTCCGCGGACGAGCGGGACGTCCTCGAGCTCGCGGATGTCGCGGACGATCGCGTTGACCGGAACGATCGGATAGGTGTCGCCGAGGTTGATGTTTCCGGAAGGGCTGATCACGTTGCCGCGCGCGAGGGCCTGGACGATGTCGTCGGGCGAGAGGTCGTAGGCCTGCATGCGTTCGGGATCGACGTCGACCGTGATCGCGCGTGAGCTGCCGCCGAAGGGCGGCGGCGCCGAGACGCCCGGCAGGGTCGCGAAGCGGGGGCGGACGCGATTGAGCGCCTGGTCCTGCATCTGCGAGAGCGAGACGTTCGGATCCTCGCTCGTGAACACGAGGTAGCCGACGGCGACGCTGCCCGCATCGAAGCGCATGATGAAGGGTGCGACCGTTCCGGGCGGCATGAAGGCGCGCGATCGGTTGACCTGGGCCACGGTCTCCGACATCGCCTGGGACATGTCCGTCCCGGGGTGGAATTGGAGCTTCATGATCGAAGCGCCCTGGATCGACTTCGATTCGACGTGCTCGATGCCGGCGATGTAGAGGAAGTGGTATTCGTAGCGGTAGGTCAGGTACCCCTCCATCTGGGCGGGGTCCATGCCGCCGTACGGCTGCGCGACGTAGATCGTCGGGACACCGAGCGGGGGGAAGACGTCGCGCGACATGCGGTCGATCGCGACGAAGGCGCCGAGCAGGACGGCGACGACGGCGACGACGACGGTGATCGGCCGGCGCAGGCTCGAATGCAGCAGATCCATCGCGTCGTCTTTCGGCCTGGGTACGTGTCGCCGATGTGGCGAGGCGTGGCGAGCTTGGCACCCGCCGGAAACACCGTCAACCGATTGCGGTTTTCGGTTCTTGGGCCGGTCCGGCGCGCCGAGGCGCGTGCGTTTCGAGTCGGACTCGCGAGGGTCGCAGAAGACTTCGGTGTAGAGCGCGTGCCCGTGTTCGGCCAGCTCTTCGAGCCTCCAGAGACCGTCGATGCGTGGGCTCTCCGCGTGGTGGAGGATGTGGACCTTCCAGAATGCCAGAGGAAACTCCCGAGCGACCGCGTCGCTCACGGAATCCTCGAGCCCCCGCACGACCTCGCGGCGGGATTCGTTCGGCGGCAGTCTATGTCGAGTCGATCGAGCGGGGAGGAGCGGCGTCGCTTCGGAGTCGGGATACGTCGCGTCGCTCGACCGGCGAAAGGGGAGAGAAGGAATCGATGTCGCGACGACGATCCTGGCTCGGAGTCGGATTGGCCCTGAGTGTCGCCCTCGGCAGCGCCTGCCTGCTCGCGCAGGGGCCGTTGCCCGGCGACGTCGGTGTGACGCGTCTGCTCCAGGCGGTCTTCGGCGAAGCCCCGGGCTGGGCGCGGGTCCTCACGCTGAGCGCCCATGCGCCGGCGCTCTGGGCGACCCTGCTCTTCGCGATCGGACTCGCTTTCGTTCGTGGGGGGCGGAGGGCGGCGCTCCTGCCGCCGCTCGCGCTGATCGTCGTCCAGCTCCTCGATGGCGCCCTGCGCGCGCTGATCTTCGCGCCGAGGCCCGACGCTTGGCTCGTGAAGGTGGCCTCCGCGAGCGCGGGGTCGGGACTGCCCTCGACGTTCGCGCTCGTCTACGGTGCGCTCTTCGGTTCGGTGCTCTTCGCGCGAGTCCGGCCGGGCGGGCGAGCGCCGATGCGGGATCGACTGGTCGGAGCGCTCGCGGCCGGGATGATCGTTCTGGGCGGCGGGGCGCGCGTCGTGCTCGGCGGACACTGGGCGAGTCAGGTCCTCACGTCGTTCGCGCTGGCCCTCTCGGCCGTTCTCGCGCTCGAGGCCGCGCTGGAGGCAGTGGCGTTGCGGCGTCGCGAGCGCCGCGCTTAGACGGAGACGTGGCGGCGGGTCGCGCGGGGATGCTCCGGGAAGGGTCGGGGAAAGACCGAGCTCAGATCGGGAGGAATCGATGTACGGGATCGCTCTGCTGCTTCACGTTCTCGCCGCCACCGTCTGGACCGGCGGCCACATCGTGCTCTCGCTCGTGGTGCTGCCGCGCGTGCTGCGCGAACGCGATCCGCAGGTGCTGCTCCGATTCGAGAGCGGTTACGAGCGGATCGGCATCCCGGCGCTCGTCATCCAGGTCGTGACCGGTCTGCTGCTCGCCCATCGGATGCTCGGGTCGGAGGGCGCCTGGTTCGATTGGAGCGATCCCGTTTCGCGGACAGTCTCGATCAAGCTGATTCTGCTCGCAGCGACGGCGGCGTTCGCCGTCGATGCGCGGTTCCGGCTGATCCCGCGTCTTTCGGAGGAGAATCTCGGTGCGCTCGCCTGGCACGTCGTCCCCGACACGCTGATCTCTATCGCCTACGTGTTCGTCGGCGTCTCGTTCCGGACAGGCTGGCTCTACTGAGCTCGCGGTTCCCGGGGCCGGGCGTTCGATTCCGGCTTCGGAGAACGCGCGATCGCCGGACTAACGCCGATCCTCCTGCGGTACGTCCTTCGCCTTGATGACCTTGAAGGTCGCCTCCATCTTCGGATCCGCGAGCAGCGTCCGGACCAGGATCTGGCCATGGGCATAGCGCTGGGTGCTGATCCAGTTCTTCGTGCCGGGATCGCCGTTCGCGGCGTAGATGCGGAAGCCGCCGTCGGCGTCCTTCACGACCTGGCGGTTCGAGATGCCGACCTTGTGATGCCGGTAGTCGCCGCTCTCGAGGTAGCGGGTCAGGATCTGGAGGTTCCAGTAGCGGCAGGGGACGTCGGTCCCGGCGACGACGATGACCTCGTCGGGGGCGAGCTTGAAGGTTCCGCCGATGTACTGGATGCCGGGGCCCGGCAGGTTGTTGCGGACGAGCTTGGGGTCGATCATCGCCGCGAGCTCCTGCGGCGTGTACTGCTCGGAGGAGTCGTCGTCGAGGATGATGTCGCCGTCCTCGATGCGGGTCATGCTGCCCTTGCGCTCGCTGGTCCCGCCTTCGCCCGCGCCCTGGTACTCGATGCGGTTCAGGCCGATGAAGATCGAGAGGCCGAGCGAGACGTTGGTCGCATCGTCGACGAAGTCGACGACGCGCTGGAGGCCGGCTTCGAGCTGGGCCTCGTCGTAGGGCGCCGGCGCGGGGACCTCCGAGAGGCATTCGAGCTGCATCGCCATCGCGCGCTTGCGGCCCTCGTCGACGGCGTTCGCGAAGTCGTCGAAGTACTCGCGCGTGAAGAGGATCGGGCGGCGGCCCTTGAGCGCGATCCAGTTGCGGACGCCGTCGGGCCGCTTTTCCGAGAGGTAGATCTCGGCGATCTTCTCGCCGAAGACGTCGTCCCAGACGATGTCGTCGTCGATCAGATGGTCGACGATGTAGTAGGTATCGTTCTCGTCGTAGGCGTAGATGGTCGCCGAGAAGAAGAGCTCGTCGCCGCGGCGGAGCGAATATTTGTAGACGAGGTTCTCGTCGAGCTTCGCCTCGCGGTAGAGCGTGTCCGTCCCGTCGCCCTTGAATTTGCGGATCGTCGTCATCATGCGGCGCAGCTCGGGACGGCTGCGATCGGCCTCCATCTCGAGATCGTGGCCGGCGGAGACGAGGCGCAGCAGGTAGCGGTAGCCCTCGGCGCGTTCGCGGCCGCCGCGGGCGCCGGTCGGCGCGACGATCTTCTCGCCGATCTTCTTGAGGGCGTCGGCGAAATCGTTCCAGGCGGACTGGGAGCGCGAGAGCGTAGGCATCGGGGACCTCGGGAGCGGGATCGCACGGCGGTGCGATGGGCATTTCTTATCGCGGCAGGGCGGCGAGCGCATCCTGGGATCCGACGCCGGCGGCGCCCGGGTCGGCGAAGCGCAGGCTGCGCGCCGCGACGAGCGCGAGCGCGCCCG
>CAUJGH010000303.1 GCA_963169575.1 Myxococcota bacterium
GGCTCCTTCGCCGTCCGTGTCGTCGCCCGATCGGCCGCGCGGCCGCGCATGAGCCGTGGCTGGCTCAGCGTCTTCGCCAAGGCGCCGCGACCAGGGCGGGTGAAGACGCGGTTCACGCCGCCGCTCTCGCCCGAGCAGGCCGCAGCGCTCTATGCGGCGATGCTGGCCGACGTGCTGCGGGCGAGCGCGGGGTACGCGCGCCGACTCGGGCTCGAGCCGATCCTCCATTTCGATCCGCCGGACGCGGCGGGCGAGCTCGAACGATTCGCTCCGCCCGGCTTCCAGCTGCTCCCGCAGCGCGGGCACGGGCTCGCCGAGCGAATGACGAACGCGTTCGAAGAGGCTTCGGCAGCGGGGGCCGAGCGGATTCTTCTGCGCGGGAGCGACAGCCCGGGGCTCGATCTCGAGATCTGCGAGGAGGCCCTCGCTCGACTCGATCAGGGCGATGACGTCGTCCTGACGCCCGACCAGGGCGGTGGTTATGCGCTCATCGCGTTGAAAGAGCCACATCCAGAGCTCTTCGGCCTCACGCTCTCGACCCGCTCCGTCTTCGAGGAGACCGTGGCGCTCGCGCATAGGAAGCGGCTCGTCGTTTCGTCGACGCGCGCGAGCTTCGATCTCGATGTCGCGGCCGACGTCGCGAGGCTCGATGCGATCGGGCCTCTGCAATCGTCCGTCTTCTGCCCCGAAACAGTCCAGATCGTGCGGGATTTCCGCGCGCGCGGTGTGCTATAGCTCGCACGCCCGAGCGATCCGCAGCCTGTCTGGGTTCGATCGGGATCGACTTCGAGATGTGCTCGCGAGAGCCAATGGATGGACGCGGATCCCGCGGATCGAACGGGATCCCAGATCGACTCGAGCCCGGAGCTGCTTCCCGAAACCGGAGTCCTCCGGGCGCGGGATCGGAAGTCGGGCCTATGCAAACGACCCCCCGTCGGAGCATCGGGCGACCGTGCGCGCAGAGCCACATCGAGTGCTTCCCCAGATTTGCCGGATCGCTTTCCCGCGCCTCGCGCGCCGGGGCGAGCCGGATCTACGACCTGCCTCCGCAGCCCAATCAGGGTCATCGACCCTGTTCGTTTCACCCGCTCGCGCGAACGGAGCCGGCTGCCCGGACCCGTACGCGCGGCGGGTGGAGATTCCGACAACCAACGAGGAGAGATTCCCAATGCGTTCCAAACTGATCACCGCCGTCGCGGTCGTCACGAGCACGTTCCTCGGGACGAGCGTGGCCGCCGCCGATCCCGTCCAGGAGCAGCTCCGGCTGATGGAGCAGCGAATGGCGGAGATGGAGGATCGTCTCCAGGCGACCTCCGAGAAGCTCGAAGATGCCGAAGCCAAGGTCCAGCAGCAGCAGTCGGTGTTGTCCGACGCCGGGCTCGCCGAGTCCGAGGAGGGCATCCGGTCTGCGGCCGGTACGTTCCTCCAGATGATCGACGTCTCCGGTCTCGTCGCGGCGAGCTACAACCACCGCTTCCTCGGTGGCAGCGACAAGAATCTGTTCATCGGGAACTCGTTCCGTCACCGCAACGCGGACACGTTCTCCCTCGATCAGCTTTGGTTGACCCTCGACAAGCCGACGACCGAAGAGAGCCGCGCCGGTTTCCATACCGACCTGCTCTACGGCGAGAGCGCGCGGGCGATGCGGAACAGCGCTGTCGGCTCGCCGCTCTCCAACCGCAACGACACGCCCGGTGTCGACAGCTCCGATCAGGATTTCTACCTGTTCAGCGCTTACGCGAGCTACCTCGCGCCGATCGGCAACGGGATCCGTTTCGATCTCGGCAAGCGCGACACGCTGATGGGCATCGAGCGCGTCAAGACGAATGTCAACTTCAACGTCACTCAGGGCCGGATGTTCCAGTTCATCCCGATCACGAACACCGGCTTGCTCGCCCAGACGAATGTGAGCGACGAGATCTCGATCGCCGCGGGCGTCTTCAACGACGTCTACGCGGATACGAGCATCGACGACAGCCGCCACAAGGCCTACTTCAGCCAAATCGCCTTCCAGGGCGACCGGTTCGGATTCAAGGTCGATTCGATGGTCGGCAAGAACTCGGGGTCCGGCCTGCTCAGCGACGACGGTGGCGGCAATTTTTGCGACGGCGGAAACGCTTGCCGCACCGCTGTGCTCGAAGCGGTCGCGACCGCGGAGCTCTCGGATCAGCTCGAGGCCTGGTTCCAGTTCGTCTGGTCGCGCCATTGGGGCGACTCGATCCTCGCGAAGGGCGACATGCACGGCTTCGCGACGGCGGCGCGCTACCACATCACGGACGATACGCACGTCGCGACGCGGCTCGAATACGCTCGCCTCGAGAGCGATTTCCGCCGAACGCAGGCGGATTCGAACGGTGATCCGCTCGCTGCCGGTCACGAAGAGCTCCTGACTGCGACGTTCACGCTGGGACACGCACTCACCGACTCGCTCATGCTTCGCGGCGAATTCCGCTACGACCGAAATCTCGCGGGTAGCAAGATTCAGACGTTTGCGATCGACAACAGCGGCGATGGCAGCGTCGGCCAGCGTGAAAACCAGCTGCTCGGCATCGCGGAGCTCTACTACGAGTTCTAGCGAGCGGTTTCCCGTCCGCGCATCCGGTCTCATGACCGCTGCGTGAGCCGGGAACGACCGGGTTCGACGAAGATCGAGGGCGCGACGTCTGCGGCGTCGCGCCCTCTTTCTTTTCGTCGATTCCGACTACGAAGCGATGCGCCAGGTCGCGGTGATCCCGAGCTTGTCCATCTTGGCGTAGAGCGTCCGGCGTCCGATGCCGAGCGAGCGGGCGGCAGCCGAGCGATTGCCGTGGCAATCGCGCAGGGCTTGCGTGATCCGATAGGCCTCGGCGAGGTCCAGCCACGCCTTCAGCGTACGGGCCTGGTTCACCCGTCCGACCTCGAGACTCGCGTCTCGGAGGAATCGGGCGAACTCGTCGAGATGGTCGGGGGAGGTCGTGCGGCTGGCGGGGAGGTCCATGACTTTTTCTTCCTGCATCAGGCGGATGTTGCGCGGGGCGGGCTTCCCGGTTCCGGTTCTCCGGTCGGCTCGTTCCGCATGACGGCGCTCTCGGCTCCACCGAATTGCAAGCGGCATTCCAAGTCGACTTGTCGCTCGGGAGAGCGGCGCGCGGCTCTGGGCACGCGTGGGACCGCCACCAGGAGCCTCCGCGCTGTCTCGCCGTCGGGCGAGCTGGGTCGACCGCGGCCCGAATGCGCGGCGTCGCTGCTCGATTCGCGGGCAGGGCTGCTTGCCTGCTGTGCATGAAACGGCGCGGTCGGAACCGGCCCGGCCTGTGGTACCGTGCGAACGCCGCACGGACCCGCGGGTCCGGGACCCAGGAGAGCCCCCGTCATGAAGAAGATCGAAGCGATCATCAAGCCGTTCAAGCTCGACGACGTCAAGGAAGCCCTCAGCCAGGTGGGCGTCGAAGGATTGACGGTGACCGAGGTGAAGGGCTTCGGCCGACAGAAGGGCCATACGGAGCTCTACCGCGGCGCCGAGTACGTGGTCGATTTCCTGCCCAAGATCAAGCTCGAGGTCGTCGTTCGCGACGAGATCGTCGATCGCGTGATCGAAGCGATCAGCCAGGCCGCGAATACCGGCAAGATCGGTGACGGCAAGATCTTCGTGCTGCCCCTCGAAGAGGCGATCCGCATCCGCACCGGCGAACGCGGCCCCGCGGCCGTCTAGCTTTCGGACCTCGCCCGTTCGGCTCGCCCGGCCCGGGAAGGTGAAGCGCATGACGCCCATCGAACGCGTTGCTCCGCGATCTCCGGCCCGTAGCGTGCGCCGATCGGCCCGCCGCCGCGGCGCGCCTTCCCTCTCGCTCGCAAGCGTCTTCAGCAGCACCCTCGGCGGCGCCGTCGGAGGTGCCCTCGCGGCGATGTTCGGGAGCTTCGTCGCGGCGGGGCCGGCGCTCGCGGAAGCCGACGCCGGATCGGCGATCCCGGATCGCCGGGTCTATTTC
>CAUJGH010000304.1 GCA_963169575.1 Myxococcota bacterium
GCGCAGTCGGCCCGCCCGCTCGACGCCGAGCTGGAACGCGACGAGGCCGAGCCCGCCGGCGAATACGAGCGCGATCTCGAGAGGCGAAGCGGGGGCGAAGGTCGACTGTGGCTCGGGCATCGGCGGGGGAACGGCGCGCTCGGCCTGCCAGGCCTCGAGGCTCGCGAGCGCGCGCGGCACGTCCGCTTCGGGGACCACGACGCCGTGTCCCGCCGGGCCGCGCACGACGCGCACGGCGAATCCCTCCGCCTGCAGCACGAGCGCCCACTCCTCCGCCTCGCGCTTGCGCGGCGTCGTCGGGAGGCGCGGGTCGAATACGGGGGCTTCGCCGGATTCCATGGGCGCTGCGTAGGGTAACGTTGGGTCCGCACGCGGCCGATGGGGACGCGGGCGAGCATGCGCCCGTCGGACAGGCGCTGAAAAGGGCCCCGCAGCGGGCCCGAAAGACCGTCGAAGGAGGATCGATGCCTGGCTCCCGGCCGCCGACCCGAGCGCTCATCCGGGTCGAGCGGATCGCCCTGCGCGGTCCGGGCGTCGTGATCCTGACCGGGCCTTCGAGCTGCGGGAAGGGCGAGGTCGCGAACGCGCTCTGCGACGTCCTGTCGATCGATCCCGCCCGGCACCTCTCGATGGGCGCGATCCTGCGATCGACGGTCCTGCGCGCGAAATCCGAGCCCGAGTTCGCCGATCATCTCGACCATAAATACGCGCTCTCGGCCCGCACGAGCGTGTTCGACTGCATCGATACCAACGACGAGCTCGACCAGAAGGTCCGCCGTCATCTGCCCGACCTCGAACGTTATTTCGGGCGGACGCCGTCGCGTTTCATCTCCGAGGCGCTCTCGGGCAAGCCTCGGGTCTCCCAGCTCGAATGGCTCGAATTCTGCACCGCGCGCGGCCTGCTCATCCCGAATCGCTGGACCCAGGACCTGATCTCGGCGGAGATCGAGCGCGTGCTCGCGTTCCCGCCCGATGGCCACGACCAGCCCTTCATCCTCGACGGCTACCCCCGCACCGTCGCCGCCGCGCGCCATCTGCTGGCCTTCCTGCGCAGCGTCGACGTACCCGTCGCGAAGGTCCTCCATCTCTCGATCAGCCGGGCCGAGATGAGCGCCCGCGCCGGCAAGCGCGGCCGGGCCGACGACGACGCCGAGGCGCTGCGCAGCCGCTTCGACTTCTATCTCGAGAACGTGCAGCCCTCGGTCGACTACCTGAAGACCGAGCTCGGCGGGGATTCGATCGCGCTGATCGACGCCCATCAGCCCGCCTTCGTCGAGCAGGACGGCGAGCGCGTCTTCCATCTCGAGCGCTCGATCGAGAACGTGGTCGCGACGGCGCTGCGGGCGATCGGCGTGCCGCGGGTGATCGTGCGCGACCTGCTCGAGCGAAGGCGCGAAGAGCGCGCAGGCGTCTGAGGCGGTTCGTCGTGGCGTTGCTGCCCGAATCCGTGCCGCTTCCGTCGCCCGAATCGAGCGATCTCGGACGCTATCTCGAAGACACCATCACGATCGACTGGCAGACCCCGAGCGTCGCCGACTGTGCGCGGAGGCTTCTGGCCGGCGCCGCCTCGCCGGCCGAGGAACTCGAGCGGATCTTCCGCTTCGTCCGCGACGAAATCGCCCACTCGTTCGACCTCGAAGCCCCCGCCCATCCGGACGCCCGGCCAGGTCGGCGCGGGGACGAGCCGAACGCGGAAGTGCCGGCGGCGCTGCGACGCCGGGGCATCGCCTGCAGCGCGAGCGAGGTCCTCGCCCTCGGCCATGGCCTCTGCTTCGCGAAGAGTCATCTGCTGGCGGCGCTCGCGCGATTTGCCGGTCATCCGACCGGTTTCTGTTATTCTCGCCTCGTCGACGACGAGCGTCCGGGCCGTTTCGTGCTGCACGGATTCAACGCCGTCCACTGGGCGGAGGGCCGGCGCTGGCTCCTGCTCGACGCCCGCGGCGACCGGGCAGGAGTCGAGAGCGTCTTCCGCCTCGAGCCGCCGTACAGCCTGGCCTTCGTCCCGGATCCGGAGCGCGGGGAATCGCTCTTGCCGGTCGTCTACAAGCGGCCCGCCCGGCGCGTCCTCGACGTCCTCGAACGTGCGCCGACCCCGGCCGCCTTGCGGCAGGCCCTGCCCGACGGAATCGCCTGAGGGGCTCGAGGTCCGTCCGATCCTCGCCTTGCGTTGTCGCCTCGGTCCCGAAATCGCCGCACACAGTCGACCACTTTTCGAGTAAGGTGGTCTTCGTCACTTCCTGACAGGCGGTTCCGGGGGCGGAGTTCATGGGTCATCACGGTCCGGTGCGGTTCTGCGGCCAGCGCTCGATTTCGGCTTTCTGGGTCGGGGTTCTGGGGGCGCTCGCTCTGGTGGGCGTCCGGCCCGAGCCGGCGACGGCCCAGCCGAGCTTTTCCGACGTCGCAGGATCGGCCGGGATCCTCGCCTATTCGCCGCTCAACGGCGTCGCCGGCGGCGGCGCTGCGTCCTCCGACTTCGATGGCGACGGCGACATCGACCTATTCGTCCCGACGCGCGCCGGTACGGCCAATCGCCTCTACCGCAACAACGGCGACGGCACCTTCACGAACATCGAGGCGGCGGCCGGTCTCGCGGATACCGACCGGACCCGCGACGCCCTCTGGCTCGATTACGATGGCGATGGCCAGCTCGACCTGCTGACGATCGGCGACTGCTACAAGCTCGGCGCCGTGGCCTGCACGACGACGCGCACGACGAAGCTCTATCGGCAGGATCCCATCGGCACGTTCGATGACGTCACCGCAGCGGCCGGGCTCGAGCTCGCCCTCGAGCCCCACGACGAGCGCCTGCCCGGCGGCGTCGCGGCCGGCGACTTCGACGGCGACGGCTTCCTCGATCTCTATCTCACGGACTGGACGTCGAATAGCGTCGTCCTGCCGGATGGCTCGCGATTCTTTCGCAACACGGGGACGGGCGCCTTCGTCGAGAGCACCGTCGCCGCTGGCCTGCCGCTCGGCAACCAGAAGCGCTGGCAGCCGCTCATGCTCGACATCGAGGGCGACGGCGACCTCGACCTCTACGCCTCCGTCGATTTCGGCGCGAACGAGCTCTATCTGAACCAGGGCGACGGCACCTTCGTCGAGGGCGCCGCCGCCGCCGGTGTCGACAGCCTCTGGAACGGCATGGGCATCACCGCCGGAGATCCCGACAACGACGGCGATCTCGATCTCTACATCACGAACATCGAGCAGGCGTCGGGAACGCAGTGGTCGGTGCTCTACGAGAACGTCTCCGTCGGGTCGACGGTGGCCTTCAACGAGATCGCGACGGCCGCCGGCGTGCGCGGCGGCTCCTGGGGCTGGGGCGCCACCTGGATCGACGGCGAGAACGACGGCTGGCTCGACCTCGCGCATACGAATGGTCAGAATGGAGGATCTTTCGTGACGGATCCGTCGCGCTTCTATCGCAATACGGGCGTCCTGCCGCTCGATTTCGACGAGGTCGGCGCGGCGGTGGGCTATGCGGATACGATCTGGGGCTCGGCCGTCATCAAGCTCGACTACGACCGCGACGGCGATCTCGATCTCTTCCAGACGACGAATACGTCCGGCAGCAATTTCCTCTACCTGTTCCAGAACACCCCGGTCCCGTCCGCGAACCACTGGGTCGTGATCCAGCCGCGGCTGCCTTCCGGCGGCAACCGCTTCGCGATCGGGGCGACGGTGCGTGTGACGGCGGGCGGCGTGACGCGCGCGGCGGTGATCACGGCGGGGACGAGCTTCAAGGGGCAGGAGCCGGCGGAGGCGCATTTCGGTCTCGGCGCCGAGGCGGGGCCGGTCACGGTCGCGATCGCCTGGCCGGATGGCAGCTCGACGGTCGTCGAAGACGTCGTGGTCGATCAGATCCACGTCCTGACGCCGGCGTCGGGCAACGTCGATACGGATGGAGACGGCTTGACGGATGCCGCCGAGCTCGCGCTCGGCACGGATCCGAACCTCGCCGACAGCGATGGGGACGGCGTCGGCGACGGCGCCGAGGTCGGCAATCCCGCGTCGCCGACGAATACGGACGGCGACGCGCTGATCGACGCGCTCGATCCGGACGACGATGGCGACGGCATCCCGACGCTCTCGGAGGACTCGAACGGGAACGGCAATCCGCTCGACGACGACACCAACAACGACGGCATCCCCGACTATCTCGCGTCGGATTCCGATGGCGACGGCGTCGGCGACGCGACCGACAATTGCCGGGTCAACGTCAATGCGTCCCAGAACGACGTGAACGGCGACGGCTTCGGCGATGCCTGCCAGCCCGACGACGAGGACGGCGACGGCTGGCCCTACGCCGACGACAACTGCCCGGAGCACGCCAACGCCGACCAGCTCGACACGGATCTCGACGACGTCGGCGACGTCTGCGACGGCTGGTCGATGGCGCGTACCTGGAACGAGCGCCTGCTGCATGCGATCCGCCGCGACCGCGCCCGGCCGACGGTGCATGCGCGCAACCTCTACCACGTCTCGGGGGCGATGTGGGACGCGTATGCGGCCTACGATCCGGCGCTGCCGGGCGTCGTCCACGACGAGGACGCGACGGCGGGCGACGTTGCTGCGGCCCGCGACGAGGCGATCGCCTACGCCGCCTACGGCCTCATGAAGTTCCGCTTCG
>CAUJGH010000305.1 GCA_963169575.1 Myxococcota bacterium
ACGCGCGGCGGCGAGCTCGGCCGGCGAGGGGATGCGCGTCGTCTCGGCGCCGAGGGGCTCGAGCAGCTCGTCGACGACGACCGCCCGGCGCAGCCGGAGCGAGCAGCCCGTCCCGCCCGCGAGCGCGATCGTCATCAAGCCCGCGAGGAACGCGAATGCTGCGCGGCGCGGAAGGCGGCGTGCGCCGCCGCCTGCGCCGCTCGGCGAGGCCGCGCGATGCATCGCCGGCGTCGCGGTCCGGGATCGGATCGTCGGCGGGACGGTCGGCGCGCGCGTCTCAGCGGTCGTAACGGTCGGCATCGATGGTCAGAGTGAGGGCGAGGAAGGCCTCGAGGTTCCGCGTCGCCTCGAGCTTCTCGGGACGGCCATCGTGGCTCCCGACGAGCTCGTAGAGCTGGATCGCGGCGTCGGCGAGCTCGCGGAAGCGGGCGGGGTCGAAGGTCAGGCTCTCGGGCGGCACGGCGGCGAGGTATTCGCGCGCGAGGTCGGCGTAGAAGTCGCCCAGCCGGAGCAGATGGCGCAGGCGGTTCTTGCTGGCGCCGTGGCGGGTCGCGACGCGCTGGAGCTCCTGCAGCGCGACGACCGTCCCGTCGGGCACGACGTGGCGGATCTCGACGAAATACGTCGCGCGGATCACGTCCGCTCGCTCGATCTCCTCCTGCGCGATCCAGCGGTAGTGGAGTCGATCGACGTTCGGCGGAGCGTCGTCGCCGCCCGCCGCGGCCGCACCGCGCCCGGCCGCCTCGTTCAGCTCGTCGAGCAGGATCGAGAGCTGGGTCACCCGCTCGTCGAGCGCCTGGCGTACGCCCTCCGGATCGATCGGCCGCGCGGGAACGCCCCCCTCGCCGACCGGATCGACGAGCTCGATCCCGAGCTTCACCGCCCGGTCGATGCGATCGCCGGTCTCGGCGCTCGCCCGCGCGGCGTCGCGCAGCTCCTCCGAGAGTCGCGCGCTCTCTCGATAGTGCTGCGCGGCGAGATCGAACGCGCGCAGCCGCTCGAGCGCACGGCCCTTCGCGAATGCGATCACGGCGTCCATGTAGCCGCTGCGCAGCGCCGCGGCCTCGGCGCGCTCGAGGTTCTCGAGCCGCAGCAGCGAGGCGCGGTAGACGTTGCGTCCGCTGAAGTCGCGGGCCGGCGGAAAGCGGTAGGTGTCGTCGGGGACGTGCCGGCGCAGGACGGCGACGGCTTCGAGCACGCCCTCGGTCGGGCCGTAGACGGCCTCCTTCTGGCGGGCCGAGAAGGTCGTGCAGCCGGTCGTGGACACGAGGCCGAGCAGCAGCACGAGCGGAAGGAGCCCGCCCGCGACGCCCGCGGTCGCCGTCACGCGCCCGCTCAACCGCGAGGCCGCGCGGCGCCGTCCTCGACGCGGCGTCGCTCGCGCGCGGGCTTCTTCTCGGGCTCGCCGCCGCGCCGGCTCACGACCGCGTTGAGCATCTTCTCCGTCGCGATCACGGCGGCGGCGAGCTGATCCGAATCGACGCCGAGGGTCGTGAAGGAGTCTCCGGAACCGTGACGCGGCGACGTCGCCTCGACCTGCCAGGTGATCGTCGTCTCGACGAGCGCGCCCGTGCGGCCGCCCGGCGGGATGCGCACGCGATAGTCGGCGAGCGCCGGGATCTCGATCCCGAGCGCGCGGGCCGCCTTGCGCAGGGCGTTCATGAAGGCGTCGTAGCCGCCGTCGCCCGTCGCTTCGGCCTTCTCGAGCAGGCCCTTGTAGGCGACTGCGACCTCGGCTTCGGGCGTCTCGCGGCTCGAGACGTGGACCCGCCAGCTCTCGATCTTGACGAGCTGATCATCCGGCGTCTTCTGCACGTCGGCGATGATGTAGGGCAGATCGTCGGGGGTCACGACGTGCTTGCGGTCGCCGAGCTCGACGATCCGCTGGAGCACGAGATCGCGGTCCTCGGCCGGCAGCACGATTCCGAGCTGCGCGAGGTTCTGGTCGAGCGACGCCTTGCCGGAGAGCTTGCCGAGCGCATAACGCCGGGCGCCGCCGAAGCGGTTCGGGGCGAGGCGCGTCGCGTAGAGATCGCCCTTCGCGTCGCCGTCGGCATGGATTCCGGCGGTCTGGGTGTAGACGTCGCGGCCGACGATCGGCGTATTGGCGGCGATCTCCTTGCCGGAGAAGGTCGCGACGAGGTTCGAGATCGACGAGAGGCGTTCCTCGCGAACGCCGGTCGTGCAATCGGTATGGTCGTGGATCGCGGCGACGACCTCGGCGAGCGACGCGTTGCCGGCGCGTTCGCCCATGCCGTTGACGCTGGTATGGACGCCGCGGGCGCCGGCGGCGATCGCGGCCAGGCAGTTCGCGGTCGCGAGGCCGTAGTCGTTGTGGCCATGGTATTCGAAGTCGACGACGGGGAAGGTCGCGGTCATGAGGCCGACGAAGCGGGTCACCTCGTCGGGCGAGAGGATGCCGAGCGTGTCCGCGAGGTAGACGCGAGCGACGCGCAGCTCGCGCAGCTGCTGCACCATCGCGAAGACGTAGTCGAAGGAATCGCGGACGCCGTTCGACCAGTCCTCGAGGTAGACGTTGACGGTGAGCCGCTTGAGTCTCGCATAACGGATCGTCTCGGCGACGCGCGCGCGATGCTCGGCGGGCTGCATGCCGAGCTGCTGCAGGCAATGGCGCTCGGAGCCCTTGGTCAGGAGGTTGACGACCTTGCCCCCGGCCTCGCAGATCCAGTCGACGGATTTCCTGCCGTCGCAGTAGCCCAGCATCTCGACGCGCTGGATCAGGCGCGCCGAGCGGGCCCATTTCGTGATCGCCCGGGCGCTCTCCATCTCGCCGGCGGAGACGCGGGTCGAGGCGACCTCGATCCGGTCGACCTCGAGATCCGCCAGCAGCATGCGCGCGAGCTGGAGCTTCTCGATCGGCGTGTAGGAGACGTTGGCCGTCTGCTCGCCGTCGCGCAGGGTCGTATCCATCACCGCGATGTGGCGCGCCTCGGGCGCCGGGACGCTCGTCTTCTTGTCTTGCTTGTCGCGGAGCTTCGGAATGACGGGCCTCGGGGCGGTTCCAGGGGGCTGGAGAGCGTCCGATCTTACCCCCTGGCCGCGGCGGCGTGAAGCCCGGCGCGGGCGCGTCCGGCCCGGGCGATGTGGCCGCCCGCAGCCCTCTCGGGCCCTGCGCGCGCCCTTCGGCGCCGGCCCGCAGGCAGGCCGCGCGAGCGGTCTCCACGCGCGAAGCGCAGTGCTGCTAGTGTCCGCGCCTTCGGGGCCTCGGCGGGCGCCGGCGAGGGCTTGCAGAGGGAGTGGCGTGGAGCCGACGGTGGTCGAAGTAGGGCCTGCACAGGCGGGCGAGCGGCTCGACCGCTTTCTGGCGGCGCGCCTCGCGGTATCGCGCGCCCGCGTGCGCCATCTGCTCGAGGTCGGCCGCGTCGTCCTGGCGGGTCGTCCGCTCGGACTCCCGGACAAATCGCGCATCACCGCCGCGGGCGACGCATTCCGGATCCTCGGGACGCTGCGTGCGGACGAGGAGCGCCCCGAAGCGCGACCGGATCTCCCGCTCCGGATCGTCGCCGAGGGGCGTGGCTGGCTGGTCGTCGACAAGCCGCCCGGCGTCGGTGTCCATCCGCTCCATCCGGATCAACGCGACACCGTCCTGAACGCCGTCGTCGCGAGGCATCCCGAGATCATCGGGATCGGCGAGGGCGGGCTGCGCTCGGGCGTCGTCCATCGCCTCGACGTCGATACGACCGGCGCCCTCGTCTTCGCCTTCGACGAGGAGGTCTGGCGCCGGCTGCGCGGCGCGTTCAGCGACCACCGCGTCGACAAGCGCTACCTCGCGCTCGTCGCGGGTCGCTTCGCGAAGTCGCGTCCCGTCGAGCTCACCCTCGCGGTCGGGCGTCACCAGCCGGCGCACGTCGAGGTCGTGGCCTCGGGGCGCCGCTGCCGCCAGCACGTGACCCCGATCCGCGCGTTCTCGGGAGCGACCCTCGTCGAGGTCAAGCTCGAGACGGGATTCCTGCATCAGATCCGCGCCTCGATGGCGCATCTCGGCCATCCGGTCGTCGGCGACCGGGAGTACGGGGGCGCCTCCGAAGGCGCGATCACGGCGCCGCGGCCGATGCTCCACGCACGGCGGCTCGTCGTCGACGAGATCTCGGCCGACGTGGCGCTCCCCGCGGATTTCGAGGCGCTGCTCGCATCGCTCGAGGCGGCCGGCCCGCCGCCCGCGGCCTAACGCACCCGCAGCAGCGTCAAGCCGTCGCCGACCCCGAGCATGACGCGGTCGAAGCGCTCGTCGCGCGCGACGCGCTCGTTGAACGCCCGGATCGCCTGGGTATCCGCGCCCTGCTGCGCCGCGTCGACGACGGCGCCCGACCAGAGCACGTTGTCGACGACGACGAGCCCGCCCGGCCGCAGCAGGCCGTGGAGCCGCTCGAGGTAGCTCCAGTACTCGGTCTTCACCGCGTCGATGAACGCGAGGTCGAAAGAGCGATCGGCGGGCAGGCTCGCGAGGGTCTCGAGCGCGGGGGCGAGCCGCAGGTCGATGCGATCCTCGACGCCGGCGCGGCGCCAGAACGGACGGCCGATGTCCGTCCATTCGCGGCTGACGTCGCAGCAGATCAGCAGGCCGTCCGGCGGCAGACCGCGGGCGATGCAGAGCGCCGAATAGCCCGTGAACGTCCCGAGCTCGATCGCGCGGCGGGCGCCGATCAGACGCGCGAGGAAGGTCAGCAGCGCGCCCTCCTCCGGCGGGATCTGCATGATCGAAAGCCCCCCGATCCGCTCGCGCGTCACGCGTGCGAGCTCGGCGAGGATTTCGTCGGGCGGAGTTCCGTGTTCGACGAGATAGGCGTGGAGCTCGGGCGAGAGGCCGAGGCTCTTGATCGGCTGGTCGCTCATCGGGCGTTTCCCCTTCTTCGCGCTCGAGCTCGCTCGCTCGGACGCGCCCGGGCGAGCGTCGATCCGGACCGCGTCGAGCGGGTCGGGCGGACGTCGAGCCCATGGATCCCAGCGCGGGCGCACTGCGAACGGCAGTCTATCATCGCGCGCGCGATGGCACGTCAATCCGGCTCGGATCGGGTCCATGAAGAAGTCCGGGATTTCCTGCTCGCAGCGCATCGGCAGGTCGTGCGCGAGCAGGAGGGCGCCGCCCATGCGCGCTGGATCGACGAGATCCGCGCGCTCGCGGCGCGCCTGCGCGCGCGTCATTCGAAGGCCGACGAGAAGAAGCTCGTCGCCCGGCTGCGCCGCATGTCCGTCGACGATCTCCACGAGACCGCGCGCGCCTTCATGCTGCTCTTCTGGCTGCTGAACGTCGCCGAGGAGCGACAGAGCGAGCGGCGCCGCGCGGCCCACGAGCAGGAGAGCTTCCGCTCGCTCTTCGGCCGTCTGCGCAAATCGGGTCTGCCCGCCGACCGCGTGGCGCGGGCGATCGACGATCTGCGGGCGACGATCGTGCTGACGGCGCATCCGACCGAGGCGCTGCGCTGGTCGCTCCGGGAGACGCTCGATCGCATCGATGCTCTGCTCTCGAGGCGAGAGGCCGCGAGCGGCGCCCTGCTGCACGATCTCGAGGAGGAGATCCTCGCCGAGATCACGGGCATGTATCTCTCGACGAACCTGCGAACGCGCAAGCCGACGCCGCTCGACGAGGTGCGGTATGCGATCCACGTGCTCGGCGACGTGCTCGTGCATTCGGTGCCGCAGGTGACGTCGAAGCTCTTCACGGCCTTTCGCGACGCCTATCACGGAGCGCCCGCCGGCGTCCTCGACCGGGTCGCCGGCGCGGCGCCGGGAAGCCTGCGCGTCGGATCCTGGATGGGCGGTGATCGCGACGGCAATCCCTTCGTCACGGCGAAGATCACGGCGCTCGCCGTCAAGCAGTACCGAGAAGCGATCCTGCTCCACTACCGCTCGCGCATCCAGCCGCTCGTCGAGCGCCTCATGGTCTCGGATCGCCGCCGCCCCGTCTCGGAGGCGCTCGAGGCGTCGATCCGGACGGATCTGCGCGAGCTGCCCGATCTCGCGAGCCGGATCGACGGCCGCAACTCCTCGGAGCGCTATCGCGTCAAGCTGAACGCGATCGCCGCGCGGCTCGATGCCCGACTCCGGGAGGAGGCGCTCGAGCGCCTGCCCGGCTCGCTCGGCGGCTACGTCGATGCGCAGTCGATGGAGGCGGATCTCGAGCTGATCCGAACCAGCCTGCTCGAGAATCGGGGCGGACGTCTCGCTCGCGGCGCCCTCGCCTCCCTGATCGAAGAGCTCGAGGTCTTCGGCTTCGATCTCGTCTCGCTCGACATCCGCCAGAACCAGTCGAAGCATCGCCAGGCGCGCTCGGAGCTGATCTGCCCCGTCGCCGGTCCGCTCGAGACGCTTCCGCTCTCGGCCCAGCGGGCGTTCCTCGAGGAGATCATCCTCGCCGACGAGCCGCTCCCGATCCCCGAGACCGGCCTCTCGGAAGATGCGCGAGAGGTCCTCGACACCCTCGCCTTCGTCGCGAGCCAGCCGATCCCGCCCGGCGGCCGCTCGATCCGGGATCTCGTCATCAGCGATACCGAGAACGCCGTCACCGTGCTCGAGCTGCTCGCGCTCTGCCGGCAGGTCGGCCTCGTCCGCCCCCACGCTCCGGGCGGCTTCGAGAGCGACGTCGACGTCGTTCCGCTCTTCGAATCGATCGAGAGCCTCGCGGGCGCCGTGGTCTCGATGGACCGGCTCTACCGATCGGCCGCCTATCGCCGTCAGCTCGAGGCGCGCGGCATGCGTCAGCAGGTGATGATCGGCTACTCGGATTCGATGAAGGACGGCGGCTTTCTCGCCGCCGCCGAGGCTCTCGAGAAGGTCCAGCGCGAGCTTTCCGCACAGGCGCGCGCCGAGGGCATCCGGCTGGAGTTCTTCCACGGGCGCGGTGGCACCATCGCCCGCGGCGGCGGCCCGACCCATCGCGCGATCCTCGCCCAGCCGACAGGGACCGTCCGCGGACGCATCAAGCTGACGGAGCAGGGCGAGGTCATCGCCTCCAAATACGGGACACGCAGCGCCGCGGCCTATCATCTCGAGCTGCTGCTGTCGGCGACGCTCGAGGCGACCCTCGCCCCCGACCTCCCCGGACGCGAGAAGGAGCCCGCCGAGAGCTGGCGCGAGGCCCTTTCGGTCCTGGCGCGGGAGTCGCGGCGGGCCTACCGGGCGCTCGTCTACGAGACCGACGGCTTCGTCGATGCGTTCCATGCGATGACGCCGATCGAAGAGATCTCGATGCTCAACCTCGGGAGCCGGCCCGCGCGGCGCTCGGCGACGCGGGCGATCGGGAACCTGCGGGCGATTCCGTGGACGTTCTCCTGGAACCAGACGCGCATCCTGCTGCCGAGCTGGTACGGCGCGGGGTCCGGCGTCGAGGCCTGGCTCGCCGCCGCGCCCGGGGGCCGGCAGCGCGCCCTCGCGCGGCTGCGGACGATGTACCGGCGCTGGCCCTATTTCCGGTCGGTCGTCGACAATCTCGAGCAGGTGCTCGCGAAGACCGATCTCCACATCGGACGACATTATGCGGAGCTCGCCGGCGACGAGGGCGGCGCCGGCGAGGTCTTCCGCCGGATCGAGAAGGAGTTCGAGCGGACGCGCCGTGCGGTTCGGGAGATCTCGGGAGAGCGGCTCCTGCTCGCGCGCGAGCCCGAGCTGCGCGAAGCGCTGGAGCACCGCACGCCCTATCTCGACATCCTCTCCTATCTCCAGGTCGAGCTGCTCGATCGCAAGCGGACCGGCCGGGGGCTGAAGCGCACGGGGACCGATCTCGCGCGCGTCGAGTACGCCATCCAGCTGACGATCAACGGGATCGCCGCCGGGCTGCGGAACACGGGTTAGGCGCCGAGGGCTTCCATTCCGGCCGAGAGCGCGGCGAGCGTCTGCGGATACATCCCGCGCTTCAGCTGTCGCATCGCCGGGTCGGCCTTCGAGGCGAAGCGCGCGGCGAGCTCGATCGCGCGCGCGAGCAGCTCGCTCTCCGGGACGACCCCATCGACGATCCGCTTCGCGAGGGCGGCCTCCGCGTCGTATCGCGTTCCCGTCACGATCAGCTCGTGGGCCGTCTGTCGCGGGACGCGGGCCTGGATCAGGGCCGTCATGCCGGGGTGGAGGGGCGCCTTCATGTCGATCTCCGGCATGCACCAATAGCCGCGCTCGCTGCGCATGAGGCGGTAGTCGTGGGCGAGCGAGAGCTGGGCGCCGGCACCGAAGGCATGGCCGTTGATCGCGGCGACGGTGATCGCCGGGAAGGTCAGGACCCGGGCCATCAGGGCGAGCACGCCCGGGATGTAGCTCGCGCGTTCGTCGGCGGTCGCGCTCGAGAGGAGCCATTCGAGATCGAGCCCGTTCGAATAGAATTTCCCGGTCCCGGTCGTCACCAGGGCGGCGGGATTCCCGGCGGCCTCGACCTCGTCGAGGGCCGCATGCCAGGCCGCGACCGAATCCGGCCGGAAGCGGTTCTCCGGGGTGTCGAATCGCAGGACGAAGACGCTTCCCTCGCGCGCCAGGTCGATCATCGGACGCTTCCTATCGGTTCTTCATCTGGAGGCTCATCGCCCGGGCCTTCGCATCCTCGGCCTCCGGGATGAGTCCCTTCTGCATCAGGATGCGGGAGAGGTTCGTATGCGAGAGCGGGTCGTCGGGCTCGAGCTCGACGAGCTTCTCGGCGGCTTCGATCGCGGCCTCGAGTCGGCCTTGTTTGGCGAGCGCGAGAGCCAGCCCGTTCCAGGCGATGGCGAGCCCGGGCGCGACGTCGATCGCCTCGCGATAGCGGGCGATCGCATCCTCGACCTCGCCCTTCGCGAACGACGCGAAGCCCTGCTTGTAGAGCGCTTTGGCCCGGGACTCCTGGGGATTCGCGTTCTCGGTCATTTCGCGTGCTCGGTCATGGCGGAGGACTCCTTCGCGGGCGAGTATAGGCGCCCGAAGATGGAGATCCGAACCCTCGCGTCCCAGGAACGGCTCGAATTCGCCGACCTCCTCGATGAATGGCGACTCGCCGAGGGTTGGACGGCGGGCGATCGCTTCCGATACCAGGTGGAATACGATCCGACCTGGTCGGACGAGAACGTCCTGGTCGCCGTCGAGCAGGATCGTCTGCTCGGGGGCGTCTCGCTGCTGCCGCGGCAGGTCCGCGTGCTCGGTCATGCGATTCCGACCGGTGGGATCAGCAACCTCTTCACGAGCGCTCGCCTGCGCGGTCGGGGAATCGCGACGGATCTGCTCGAGCGGGCCGCCGAGACCCTCCGCAGCCGCGGGTTCGAGCTCGCGATCGTCTTTCCCGGGCCGCCGCCGGCGACGCCGGACTACTTCGCGAAGCGTGGCTTCGTCGCTTGGTGCGGGCAGCAGTCGATCCTGCGGGTCGATCCCGAGGCGAGCCTGCGCGGCGCGGTGACGGACCCGGGCGACATCACGCTCGAGCCGGTCGTCTCGGAGAACGAGCGCGCGCTCCAGTCGATCAAGGCGATCCATGCCGCGTATGCCGCGAGTCGCAGCGGGACCGTCGTGCGCGACGATGCGCTCTGGCGTGCCTGCTTCCATCTCTCGCCCGCGCCCTTCGAGGAGTTCTGGCTCGCTCGCCGCGGCGGCCTCGCCGTCGCGTACGGGCGTGCCGCGATCCTCGACGACGTGCTGACCGCGACGGAGATCGGCCGCTTCGAGGACGGCGCCGATGGTCTCGCCGCGCTGATCGCCCATCTGCTCGAGCCGCGCGGCGAGGATCCCCTGCTGCGCGGCGCCGTCGCGAGCCGGATCAACAGTCGCGAGCTGCGCTCCTTCCTCGTGCTGCCGACCTTCGACGACATCGGCCTCACGGTCGCGCTCGAGCATCGGGGCATCCGCTCGCATCCGATGGACGACGCGCGCGCGAGCGTGCGCTGCGTCAACCTGACTGCGCTCGCTGCGCGACTCGACGTCGATCTCCTGCCCGGCGAGGACGGGCCGGGATTCCTTCGGCGGATCCTGCCGCCGGACGGCATGGTGTACTGGCCGTCGGACCGCTTCTGAAGTTCCCCGCGCTGCGGGGCGCGCGTTCTCGCTGGAGGCGCGGGAGGAATTGCATGACGCGTCGACCGATCGTGCTCGTCCTTTCTTTCGGCGTTCTGCTGGCGCTGGGCTGCGGCGGGCGGATGCCGAAGTCGCTCGCCGACGGCAGCGGACGCCTCGCGCCCTGCCCCGCGTCGCCCAACTGCGTCTCGAGCGACGCGAAAGACGAAGTGCATGCGATCGCGGCCTACCGCATCCGGGGCGAGCCCACTGCGGCCTGGCAGGCGCTCGCCGACCATCTGCGTTCGCTCGAACGGGTCGAGATCGTGATCTCCGAGGCCGACTATCTGCATGCCGTCTTCACGTCGGCCTTGATGGGCTACCGCGACGACGTCGAGTTCGGCCTCGATCCCGAAGTCGGGGTCATCCGGCTGCGATCTGCGTCTCGGGTCGGCTACGGCGACATGGGCGCGAATCGCGATCGGGTCGAATCGATCCGCGCCGCGCTCGCGCGTGCCGGCGTCGCAGAGCCGAGCGCGGAGCGTTAGGTCCGGTCGGGTCCCTGGTCAGGCCTTCCGCAGCAGGACGAGCGTCGCACCGTCGCCGCCGAGCCGTCGCGGCGCGGGTGCGAAGGCGAGAACGAGCCGCGCGTTCGCGCCACTCTCGAGCCAGCCGGGCAGCGCCTCGCGCAGGACCGCCTCTTCGTTCGGCGAGCGTCTTCCGACGCCGTGAACGACGACGACGCATCGCAGACCGCGCGCGACGGCGCTTTCGATCCGACTCCCCAGGATTCGCCGTGCTTCCGCCCGACGCGTCCCGTGGAGATCGATCCGCTCCTCGGGCTCCGGATCGCCGCGGCGAAGGCGCGCGAGCGCGAGGTCGTTGATTCCGGGCGCGCCCGCGAGATGGGGACATTCGGGATCGGGATGGCGAAAGGTCGGAACGGGTCCGGCAGGTGTGCGCTCCGGACCGGATCGAGAAGCGGCCGTCTCCGCGCCGGACCGCGCGTGCGTCACGGGCGGTCGATCCCGCGCCTCCCCGCGCTCGTCCACACGCGTCTTGCCCTTCGCGAGCGGCTTGGCATCCCGGACGAGGTCTGCGAAGCGCTCGCCCTCCGGCGGCGGCTTCGCGCGCGCCGTCATCGCACCCTGCGCGCCGCGGCGTCGGCTGCGCGGGCAGAGGGCTCGTCACAAAGACCGAGCAGCGTCAGCGCCTTGCGCGTCGAGCCGGCGTGGGCGAGCGCGAGCAGGGCGTCCGGCTCCAGCCAGCGATGGGCTGTGAAGCCCGTGATCCGCGCACGCGCGCCGGGCAGGGCCTTCGCGCGGAAGACCTCGAGCGCGAGGCGGCGATGGGTGAAGACGTGCTCGATCCGGCCGATGCATTCGAGCTCGCGGACCTCGAGGCCGACCGCTTCGTGCAGAATCTGCGGCGCTCGATCCTTCGCCTCTTCGCCATCGGCCAGCACGCCACCCGGCAGCTCCCAGAGCCCGGCCATCAAGCCCGTCTCCGGCCGCCGGACGGCGAGCAGTCGGCCACCGCGATCGATCGCGACCGCGACGGCTCGCATCGGGCGTACGGCCGTCCGTTTCGTGCGCCGCGGCAGGCTCTCGGGATCGCCGACCGCCGTCGCGCGGCAATGCGCGCGGACGGGACACGCGCCGCAGTCCGGGCGCTTCGGCGTGCACAACGTCGCGCCGAGCTCCATCAGCGCCTGGTTGAGATCGCCCGGTCGGGGTCCGCGGACGAGGCAGGCGGCGAGGGCCCAGAGCCGCTCGACGATGGCCTTCTCTGCGATGTCTTCGCGGATGTCTTCGAGGCGCGCGAATACGCGCACGACGTTGCCGTCGACGATCGGCGCCTCGCGGTCGAAGGCGATCGAGGCGACGGCGCCCGCGGTGTAGCGGCCGACACCGGGCAGCTGCTGCAGCGCGTCGACGTCGTTCGGGAGCGCGCCGCCATGTTCGGCGACGATCGATTCGGCGGCGGCCTTCAGGTTGCGCGCGCGCGAGTAGTAGCCGAGCCCCGTCCAGACGGCATAGACGTCGTCGATCGCGGCGCCCGCGAGACTCTCCACGTCGGGATAGCGCGCGAGAAATCGCTCCCAGTACGGGATCACCGTCTCGACCCGAGTCTGCTGCAGCATCGCCTCCGAGATCCAGATCGCGTACGGGTCCCGCGTCCGCCGCCACGGCAGATCGCGGCGATGCGCGTCGTACCAGGCGAGCAGCGCATCCCGCACGCGCCGGATCGAGGCGATCTCGCCATCGCCGCCATCGCCGCCATCGCCACGATCGCGGGCATCGCCGCACGCGGCCGCCTTCGCTGCGCGGGCGCGCGCGTCGCCCCGAGCGGGTCGCTCGGGGCTCTTCGGCGCGCGCGCGGGCTTCGTCGGATCCGGCATGCTCGCCTTCATAGCAGGACGGGCAGGACGCGCGCGAGACGCAGCGCCTGCGGCGTCACCTCCACCGAGAGCGCATGCAGCTCGACCCCGCTGCTCGCCGCCCTCCGGAGCGCCTCGCCATAGGCGGGATCGATGTCGTCGGCGGGGGCCACCGAATCGGCGTCGATGCGCTGTGCCACGAACAGGAGCGCGGCCCGTTCGCCGGCTGCGACGCGCGCCTCGAGATGTTCGAGATGCCGCCGGCCGCGCTCCGTCACCGCATCGGGGAAGCGCGCCCGCCCATCCGCACAGAGCGTGACGCTCTTGACCTCGATCCAGCAGCGCGTGCCCGCGGCGTTCCCGAGCCGGAAATCGAAGCGCGAGCCTTCGGGCGCCCGGACCTCGCGCTCGACGCCGGCGGCGCCGGCAAACGGCGCGAGGGCGCCCGCCGCGAGCGCTGCTGCGGCGACGGCATTGGCGCGCGCGGCGTGCAGGCCGACCCAGATCGGGCCGACGCGGATCATCTCGAGGGTATGGCGGAGCTTCCGGCGCGGATCGTCATGGGTCGAGCAGCGGACGGGCGAGCCCGGGGTCTGC
>CAUJGH010000306.1 GCA_963169575.1 Myxococcota bacterium
TGCTCTCCGCGCTGGCCGCGCTCGCCCACGACGACGGCCGCATCGCGCTCTTCGCCGACTCCGCCTTCGACATCGCGGCCGAGCCCGCCGAGCTCTCGGACTACGCGCGCCGACTCGGACTGCAGGTCGACACGGATCGACCGGCGACCGTCTGCCTGCCGCAATCGGGTTATGTCCGACTCGCAGGCGGCGACTGGCTGCTGATCGCCTCGGTCGCCGCGCCGTCGCCGCCGCATCAACCGGGCCATGCGCACTGCGACGCGCTCGCCTTCGAGCTCTCCCTTTGCGGGCATCGACTCGTCACCGATACGGGCGTCTTCGAGTACGTCGCCGGTCCGCGCCGACGGATCTCGCGCTCGACGGCGAGCCACGCGACGCTGCAGATCGACGGCGAGGAGCAGGCGGAGATCTGGTCGGCGCATCGGGTCGGTGGGCGGTCCGAGGTCGCGCTCACGGGATTCAGTGAGTCGGGCGAGGTCGAGGCGGTCTGTCGCGGCTGGTCTCGCCGCCGCACCGTCCATCGCCGGCGCTTCCGGGTCACCGCCGCGGGCGTCGAGATCGAAGATTCCGTCGAGGGGCCCGCCCGCGAGATCGTCGCGCGGCTGCCGATCGCTCCGGGCTTCGCGGTCGAGCTGGAGCGGGGCGGTGCGCCGAGCGCGCTCTGCCGTTCACGCGAGGATCCGGCGATCGCGGCCCGGATCGAGCTGCCGTCCGGATTCGAATGGCGAATCGAGACCAGCGCCTACTATCCGGGCTTCGGCCGGGCGCTCGAGCGAGCCGTTCTGGTCGGCGTCGCAGTGCAGTGCAACGGCGCTCTCACGCGGCTGCGCCGGATCGGACCGGACGAGCGCCTCGTGCGTTAGGCCGGGCTCAATCGCCTTCCCCGGCGAGCAGGGCCTCGAAGCCCGCCTCGTCGAGGATGGGGACGCCGAGCGATGCCGCCTTCGCCAGCTTGCTGCCGGGATCGCCGCCCGCCAGCACGTAGCTCGTCTTGCGCGACACCGATCCGCTCGTCTTGCCGCCCGCCGCCTTGATCCGCTGCTCGAAGTCCTCGCGCGGCCGGCTCAGGGCTCCGGTGAGCACGAAGGTCCGGCCGGCGAGCCGGTCGCTCGTCGCGCCGCCGCCGCTGCCGGTCGCCGGCGTCTCGATCCGCAGGCCGAGCTCGAGAAAGCGCGCGATCTCCGCGCGGTTGTGCGGATCGCCGAGGAAGCTGCCGACGCTCTGGGCGATGGTGGCGCCGATCCCTTCGATCGCCGCGATCTCGTCGCGGGGCGCCGCGAGCAGGCGTTCGAGCGATCCGAAATGCGAAGCGAGGCGCTCGGCGACCGTCTCGCCGACGTGCCGGATGCCGAGCGCGATGAGCAGCCGGGTCAGCGTCGTCGTCCGCGCGCGCTCGATCGCGGCGATCAGGTTCGCCGCCGACTTTTCGCCCATGCGCGGCAGGCGGGCGACCTCCTCCATGCGCAGCGCGAAGACGTCCGAGAGACGTTCGATCCGGCCCGCCTCGACGAGCAGGTCGACGAGCTTCTCGCCGAGGCCATCGACGTCGAGTGCGCCGCGGCTCGCGAGATGGCGCAGGTTGTTCTTCAGCTGGGCCGGGCAATCGACGTTCGGGCAGCGCGTGACCGACTCGCCCGCGAGGCGGACCGTCTTCGCATCGCAGACCGGACAGCGCTCGGGCAGCTGCGTCCGCACGAGCCGCAGCCCCTCGGCGAGGGCCTCGCGGCGCCGATCGAGACGGACGCGGACGACCTGCGGGATCACGTCGCCGGCGCGCTGGATCACGATCCGATCGCCGATCCGGATGTCCTTGCGATCGAGCTCGTCCTGGTTGTGGAGCGACGCGTTCGAAACCGTGACGCCGCCGACGCGGACGGGCCGAAGCCGGGCGACCGGCGTCAACGCGCCGGTCCGGCCGACCTGGAATTCGATGTCCTCGAGGACGGTCTCCGCCTGCTCGGGCGGGAACTTGAAGGCGATCGCCCAGCGCGGCGCGCGGGCGATCGTGCCGAGGCGGGCCTGGTCTTCGAGCCGATCGACCTTGAAGACCGTGCCGTCGATCTCGATCGGGAGGCGGCCGCGTTTGGACAGGAGCCGCTCGTGGAAGGCGATCGCCTCGTCCGCACCGCGCGCGCGGCCGGTCTCGGGGCTGACGAGGAATCCCCAGGCGCGCAGCTGATCGAGCACCTCGGACTGGCGAGCGATCGCGCCCTCTCGGCCCTCCGCGAGGGCGTAGGCGCGGAATTCGAGGGCGCCGAGGCGTTCGAGGTCGACGTCGTGGATCTGGCGCAGGCTGCCCGCGGCGGCGTTGCGCGGATTCTCGAAGGGCCGAAGCCCGGCGCGGATCCGTTTCTCGTTGAGCCGCTCGAAGCCGGCGAGGGGCAGCACGATCTCTCCCCGGATCGAGGCGATCTCCGGCGGCCGATCGCTCGCGAGGCGTTCCGGGATCGAGCCGACCCTGCGCAGGTTGAGGGTCACGTCCTCGCCGGTCTGGCCGTCGCCGCGCGTCAGGCCCTGGACGAAGCGGCCGGCTTCGTAGATCAGCTCGATGCCGGAGCCGTCGAGCTTCGGCTCGGCGACGTATTCGATGGTTTCTCCCGTCTCGAGGAGCTTGCGGACGCGCGCGTCGAAGGCGCGCATCTCGTCGGCGTTCATTGCGTTGTCGAGCGAGAGCATCGGCGAGCGGTGGGCGGCGGTCGCGAAGCCGTCCGCGGGCTCGGCTCCGACGCGCTGGGTCGGCGAGTCGGGGAGGATCAGGTCGGGGTGGTCGGCTTCGAGCCGTTCCAGCTCCCGGCGGAGCAGGTCGTACTCGCGATCGCTGATCTCGGGCGCGTCCTGCTGGTAGTAGAGGGCGTCGTGGCGGCGGAGCGCTTCGGACAGCTCGGCGATCCGGCTTCGGGCCATCGCGTGGTCGGGGCCCGGCGATTCGGGCGTTTCGGGCGGAGCAGGGCGTCGGGCCACGGGCGTCGGGCATCTCCTGCGCGTCGTTCCACGCGTTCCACTGCGCGTCGGATTCCGCTGCAACGCACGTCGCGCTCGTTCGTCGCGCGAGCGAGGGGCACGGATGCATCCGGTTGGGAATCCCGTCAAGGGCCTTCCGTCCCTCGCCGAAGAACCCTCGAGCGGATCACCGGAGCGGGGACGGCCCACGATACCACGGCCGCCCCGAAATCCGGTCCGCGGAGACCCACAGAGAGATGGCCCCCACCGTCCAAAGCCCCGACGCGCAATCCGTCTGCGCGGCGCCTGCGAGCGTCGAAGAGGACCTGCGCCGCGAGCTCGACTTCGCCCGCAAGCGGATCGCGGAGCTCGAGACGGATCTGGCCCGTCAGGCGCGGGTCCGCGCCGAGCTCGTCCATCTCGTGAGCCACGAGCTCCGTACCCCGATCACCGTCATCTCCGGCTTCGGCCGTCTGCTGCAGAGCGATGCGCGGGGCGTCCTGAACAGCGAGCAGCGGCATTTCGTCGACGAGACCCTGAAGGCCTGCCGCCGACTCGATCGCTTCGTCGGCGACCTGATGGAAGCGGGGCTGTCGGGCGGAACGCCGCTGGCGATCGAGCCCGTCCCGGCCGATCTCCACCCCACGCTCGAGGCGCAGCTCGAATCCCTCGCGCCGCTGCTCGACGAACGGGGCATGCGGATCGAGCTCGAGCTGGCCCCCGTCCTCCCGCGCCTGCCCTTCGATCCCCGCCGGATCGAGCAGGTCTTCACGAACCTGATGACGAATGCGATCCGCTACGGGCGTCCGAAGGGCGTGGTGCGCATCGCGACGGCCCTCGAAACGGCGCCCGATGGCGCCCGCTGCGTCGCCGTCACGGTCGAGGACGACGGCTGCGGGATTCCCGAGAACGATCGCGAGCGGCTGTTCGCGCCTTATGTCCGCGGCGAAGGCCAGGCGAAGGGCGGCGGGCTCGGCATCGGTCTCGCGATCTGTCGCCGCATCGTCGAGTCGCACGGGGGGCAGATCGGCGTGGACGCGGGCGAGCTCGGCGGCGCCCGCTTCCGTTTCACGCTGCCCCTCCGCCCGGCCGCCGGCCTCGACGCGGGCGAGGTGCGCTGACGTGCAGAACGCGATCCGCCGCCCCGCCGCGACCCGTGCTGCCGACGAGGAGCGCGTCCGCCTGCCGCGCGTGCTCGTCGTCGACGATGCGGACGGCATGCGCGCCTATCTGGCGAGCGCGCTCGAAGTGCGCGGATTCGAGGTCGATACCTGCGACGGCGGACGCCGGGCGATCTCGCTGCTCGAGAGCGGTGCCGACCCCGATCTCGTCCTGCTCGACGTGATGATGCCGGGGGAGGACGGTCTCGCGACGCTCGCGGCGATGCGCGAGCGCTGGCCGGCGCTCCCGGTGGTGATGATGTCGGTGATCGGCCGCGCCAGCACGATCGTGCAGGCGATGCAGGCCGGTGCGGCGGACTATCTGACGAAGCCGTTCGAGGAGGTCGAGCTCGATGCCGCCCTCGACCGGATCGGCCTCCACAGCAGCCTCGCTGCCCGGCGCCCGGGCTTCGAGCGCGTCCCGCGTGCGCAATCGGGGCAGACCATCTGGATCAGCCCCGCCATGCGCGAGATCCGGAGCGTGATCGAGCGGATCGGCGAGACCGACGTCACCGTCCTGATCCAGGGCGAGAGCGGCGTCGGCAAGGAGATCGTCTCGCGCGAGATCCACGCGGTCTCGAGCCGGCGGAACGGCCCGTTCGTCAAGGTCAACTGCGCGGCCCTGCCGAACGATCTGCTCGAGAGCGAGCTCTTCGGCTACGAGAAGGGCGCCTTCACCGGCGCCGGCGGACGCAAGCAGGGCAAGTTCGAGCAGGCCGACAAGGGCACGATCTTCCTCGACGAGATCGGCGAGATGGGGGCACCGCTCCAGGCCAAGCTGCTGCAGGTCCTGCAGGATTCCGAGTTCACGCGCCTCGGCGGCAATCGCGAGGTCAAGGTCGACGTGCGGATCGTGTGCGCGACGAATCGCGAGCTCGCCTCGATGGTCGCGCAGGGGACGTTCCGGGAGGATCTCTACTTCCGGCTCAACGTCGTCGCGATCGACGTCCCGCCCCTTCGCGAACGCCGCGAGGAGATTCCGCTGCTGGTCGAGACGTTCCGCGGCCGCTATGCGGCCGCCTACGGTCGCCCGCTTCGCGGTCTCTCGCAGCGGCTCATCGAAGCGATGAAGCAGTACGCGTTCCCGGGCA
>CAUJGH010000307.1 GCA_963169575.1 Myxococcota bacterium
CTTGAACTGACCCTTGAAGTCGGCGGGCTAGATCTGGTTCGGACCCTCCTACCCAGGCAGACGGTCCCCGGATGGGGCCATCGCCGCCGCATAACCAAACGCTGCATACGGACGAGCCCTCCGCCGATGCCGTGGCGACCCGCGCTGCCCTAGTTCCTGCGACCTTCGGGCTCCGGAAAGGGCGGCTCGTGCGGCTTCGCAGCGATCTGTGTACCTTCGCCGAAACTCTCTAGCAACGGCTCGCCGCTGATCCGCGACATGCAATGCGGCAGCGGCTCTTCGCATGCTTGCTAATTCGAGAGGCAAAACGAGCCGCTCATACCATCGTGAGGTATGCGATGCCGAGCCAAGACCACAGCAAAGTGATCGTTACCGATATCCGCATGCCGTTCTGGTCGATCGTCATCTTCATGGTGAAGTTCTCGATCGCCTCGATTCCCGCCTTCCTCATCCTGCTCGTCGTTGGGTTCCTCGTCGCTCTCTTCTTTGGAGGATTGGCCGGCGGTTTGGGTGGCCTAGCAGAACCGAATTGACCCATAGAACGCATGCGCTGTATGTGAGTCGATCAGGTCAAGACGCAGCGGTGCTCGTGCTAATCGCGCCGCCGCATAGCCCCTATCAGGCCCCGGTCGTCAAGGGCACGGACTGATCCGCCGCGCTGATGGATTTCAGCGTTGATGAGTGGATGCTGTGGCCGCCCGAGATCTCTGGCTTGGGTTTCGCGGGCAGGTTGCAGAGTTTCCTCTGCACCAATCACCTATTGGGCCCGACGTCCTCGAAGAGGCGCGGAGGACCGACTCGCTCGGAGTCCGATCTGGATCCTCCGTCCCAGAAACGCGTCCGTACCCTGAATCGCCCATTCAGTACGTACTCGTTCGAATCGTCCAGTCCTCTTCGGGCTCGAGGCAGGGGCAGAGATCGACGAGCAGGCCGAGACGATCGGCATCCCGCGATTTTCCTTCGGGCTGGGAGAAAGAGTGAGCCACCCATCAAGCGAGACAGCCTCGGACCTTCGCCCATGAAGCCATCTCGAGACCGGGCCTCACGACTCCGATCCTCCTTGCGGCTTCTCGATCGGGCTCGGTCCTGCTCCCCTGGCTGTCGAGGAGCATGAAGCCAGTTATGCGGCGGGTTCGCCCCCTCTCGCTCCACTCGCCCACCTGGCCGAGGAACCGCTCCATTTCACAATGACCGCCAGGCCCTGACGGGCCGACGGCGTCGCGCGACCCAGGCGAGCGCAACGAGCGAGGACATCAGGCCCATGCCGACGCCGGGCTCGGGCGTGGCGGCGGCCTGGAGCGCGTCGCGATAGACGAGATGTCCGTCGCGGTTGGGATGCGCCGTTCCCATGTGATCGCGTTGCGCGAGCAGCGACTCGCCGATGCGCACGATCCAGTGGTCGGTCGCGCAGTAGCCGTTCTCGGCGTAGGCATCGGAGATGCCGTCGACGAAGTTCCAGCCGTAGGCGTTCGCTGCGTTGTGCATCGCCTGCTCGATCGCGGGCACGGCGACCTGGCTCGCCCAGACGTGCTCGGGCTGACTCACGCCGGGGAGGCTCGCCGTCGCCGCGCCGAGCGGTTCGCCGGGCTGCCAGCCGCAGGGGATGCCCCCGTCGCCCGAGGTGAAGTCGGGGTACTGGGTCAGGAAGACGCGTTCGGGCGCGACGATCCGGCCCAGTGCGTTCGGCACGCCGGGTGTCGTCATGGGGTACTCGCCCTCGAGCCAGTGGTGGAGCGAGGCATAACGCGTCTCCAGCGTCGGAAGCGCGGTGTCGAGCAGCGTCTGGGCGCTCTCGCCGGGGGGCGGCAGCGGGAAGTCGAGCGAGCAGGAGTCGAGGAACCACCCGGTGGTCGAGCAGAGCGCGTCGAGCGCCGCCTGGGCCGCCGTGTCGACGACCCAGCCGGGAGAGAAGCAGGGCTCGGTCATCATGCAGGTCTCGATCAGGCTGGAGAACCCGACGTCGTTGCCCCCGATCGAGAGGAAGAGCGCGTCGACTTCCCGCCCGCCGGCGAGCGTGCGCATCGCGGTCACCTGATGGCTCGTGTTGCCCACGGCGCCCGGATCGTCGTCCTGGCCGATCAGTGGATGGCCGCCGGTCCGGATCTGTGATCCCGAACAGGCGAGATGCACGAAGGTCACGCTCGTGTGGGGATCCATCTGCTCGAGTCGCTTGGCGGCGAGCACCTGGCCGGAGAACGCCGAGCGATGACAGGCCTCGTCCTGCCAGTCGGCGACGAGCGCGCCCCGCGCGGTGGCGACGGCGCCCTGCGCGAGCTGGACGGCCGAGGAGGCCAGGTTGTAGGCCGAAAATGCCGCATCGTAGGTCGCGAGTCCGGCGGCGTAGACGTTCTGGATCGACTGGTAGATGGCGGCGTAGGTCCAGTTCGACGGCTCGGGAATCCCGATCTGCGCGAGCGCGACGACGAGCTCGGCTGCGGCCGTCGACGCGGCGAGCTGGGCCGCCGCGCAGCCGGTGAAGGGGAAGGTCGAGCAGGCGGCGTTGCGGACGTCGACGGCATCCTGCCAGGCCTGCAGCTTCGAATAGGCGTGGTTCACGCGGGCGACGAGGTCGTCGAAGACGGCGAGGGCAGTCTGCCAGGCGGCGTAGGCGTCGGCGAGATCCGTCTGCGCCTGCTCGAGGGCGGCCAGGGCATCCTCGTAGTCGTCGACCAGGGCCTGGGTGATCGGTCGATCCGGATTGCCTTCGCCCGAGCCGTAGGAGTCGCCGAGCCCGAAGATGAGCAGGTCTTCGACGCGGACGGTGCGCTCGAGGGCGACTTGCTCCCCGGCCGTACCGAGCGTGACGAGGCGGACCTGATAGGCGCCCTCCGCGGGAAAGAAGTGCTGGAAGCCCGCGCATTGCGTCCGCGTCGCTGCGAGAACGTCGTCGACGTACCAGCGGTACTCGAAGACGAGCCCACCGGTCGCGCAGGCATCGAAGTCGACCCGCCAGCTCGACGGGTCGATCTCGCCCACGAAATAGCGATCGCCGAGCGTGACGGGCGAGGCCGGATCTCGATCGATGAAGCGACTCGGCATGATCCAGTCCCAGGCCGGCGTCGGCGGCGGACCGCTCTGCGGGTCGTTGGGATCCCGGCCGGCGGCGATTTCGGCGCCGTCGGAGAAGCCGTCACCATCGCTGTCGGCCAGCGCGGGATTCGTGCCGTAGAGGATCAGCTCGTCGGCGTCGGGCAGGCCATCGCCGTCGGAGTCGGCGGCGCTCGCGTTCGTGCCGAGCCGGAGCTCGTCGACGTCGCAGAGGCCGTCGTCGTCCTGGTCGACGCCGTCGTCGCAGGGCACGGTCGGCGGCCGCTCCCGGGGATCGAGCGCGCTCGCACAGTCGGCGTCTCCGCCCGCGAAATCGATCGCCCCGTCTCCGTCGTCGTCGAGGCCGTTGCTGCACTCGAGGCCAGGCGCGCGTTCGAACCGAACGGCCGCATAATGGCCGTGGCCGAACTGGAGCGAGCTGCCGGCGCCCCAGAGGACGCGCTCCGGGATCGACGGCACGTCGTAGCCGGTCAGGCCGGCTCCGAGCGCCTGATCGTTGACGAAGAGGGTCGCCAGCGCGCCGTCGAAGACGAGGTCGACGCGCAGGTACTCGGTCGTCGTCGTCGCCGGGACCGCCTTCGCGATCGTCCACGCATCGGGTCCGCCCGACACGCTGCCGTCGCGTGAGAGGTGGACCCGTGTCCGGCCTTCGGCGTCGCTGCCGAACGTCAGCAAGAAACGCTGGTGGGAGGCGGTGGTCACCTCGAGAAAGACGCCCATGTCGACGGCGTCCCCGGGTGCGACCACGCGCAGCCGGGCGCTCAGGAGCCACGCATCGTCTCCGGGAAGCTCGGACGGGGGGGCCGCGAGAAAGTGCGTGGACCCGGCGAGGGTGCTGGGATCGTCGATCGACCAGGCCGCCACGCCGGGGTAGGCGGGATCGGCGGTGATCGGACCGGCCGTGACTCCGTTTCCGCCCCCGGCGACGAGCCAGCCCTCCGCGGCAGGATCCTGCGCACCTGAATGGACCATCACCGCGCGCACCGCTCGGGTCGGCAGGGCTGCTCCGGCCGTCGCCAGCAAGAGCAGCGTCATCGCGAGGCGAAGTCGGATCACGGTTCGACGGTGGAGTTGCATGCAGGAGTCCCCGATTGCCGAGCGTCCCGGGAGGGCAACGCCGCTCTCGGGATTCTCGACTCCGGGTCCGCGCGGGAGCAAGGAGAATCCGTGCGGCGACCCGTGGAATTGCTGCGAGTCCTGGAATTTTCTTCGAATTTGCGTCGGGCCGCCCGGCGACCGTCCCCGCCGGACTGCCGGGGGGAGCGAGTCGGCGGCAGTCCAGCCGCAGTTCGGAGCGCACTCGATCGATCCACGCCGTCACGCCATCCGATCGACCGCATTCGCCGCGGCGCCATCGCGTGATTCAGCGCGCGAGCAGCGACCGCGCCTGCGCCAGATCCGGCCCCTCGAGATCGAGGGCCGCCCGGCTCACGAGAAGCCGGAGCGCCTCGCGCGCCGCGGCGCGATCGGGTCCCGGCCAGAGGACGCCTTCGCAGAGCGCGCGCAGGACGAAGAGCAGGGCGTGCTGCTCCCTGGCCGAGCAGAGCGCGCGCTCCATCGCTGCGTACGCCTCGTCGGCGCGGTTCGCATCGCCTAGCATCCGCAGCGCCGTGACCCGGATCCGCCAGAGCTCGCTCTCGTGGCGTACCTCGTCGCTCGTGCGGACGTGATCGAGTCCCTCCTCGACGATCTTCAGGGCGAGCTCGGGTTGCGACGCTTCGAGTGCCGCCTCGGCCCAGCGAGCACAGAACATGCTGCGATTGAGGCGATAGCCGCGTTCGTCGAGCTCCTCGATCGACGCCTGGATGACGGGGAGGGCGTCCCGGCTGGCGCCGGTGCGCGCATCGGCCCAGGCGACGAAGAGTCGTCCGATGGCCGCCAGCTGGCCGAATCCATATTCGTCGGCGAGCTCGATCGTCGCCTCCGCGTGCTCGCGGGCGAGCGCCACGTCCCCGATCGCCGCACCGTAGTCGGCGGCGAGGCGATGCGCATTGGCGAGATCATAGGCGCGCCCCGTGGATCGCCCGACCGAGACCATCTCGTCGACCGCCGCGCGGCCCCGCCGAAGTTCGCCCTGGTGCGCGTAGACGGTTGCCAGCGCGCCGAGCCGGAGCACGTCGATGTGGACGTCGAAGGCCACGCCCTCCGGCAACGCTCGCCCCGGCTCGCGCTCCAGCAGCTCGCGCGCCTCTCCCAATCGCCCGAGACAGAAGGCAGCCACGCCGAGACCGCTGCGCGCGAAGTCCTCGAAGACCGGCGGAAGCAGACGCGCCTCCTCCATCAGCCGCTGCGCCTCGGCATAGCCGTCGTGGATGCGACCGTTGCTCATGGACGAGAAGAAGAGGCCGCCGCTCGCCACCATCTTCATGACGGGGCGGTCGAGCCGGGTCGCGAGCGTACGGATGCGCAGATAGAGCGGGGCCACCGCGGGATCCGTGTAGCCGGCGACACCGAGAATGCAGCCCCCCAGTTCGACCCGGAGCGGAAGTTCGAGCTCGTCGCGTTCGATCGAGGGCGGCAG
>CAUJGH010000308.1 GCA_963169575.1 Myxococcota bacterium
TCCGCCGACGACGACCGCATCGAAGCGGGATTCGACGGCTTCCTTCCAGGACACGCTCGGTCGAGCGTCGGGAAGGACCGCCGCCCCCCCGACCGGCGAGACATGCACGATCTCCGCCCCGAGATGCGCGAGCCGGCGCTCGAGCACGAGCGGAAAGAGCAGATCGCCGTAGTTCTCGACGTCGAAGGTGCCGAAATGGGCGATGCGCACGCGCCGGGGGCGTTCTTCGGGCCCGCTCACCACTCGCCGAGCGGGCGCGTGCAGTGAACGACGGAGCCCTGGCTCGGCAGCATCCGGGCCCGCAGGAACTCCGCCTCCGGCAGCTCCGAGAAGGTCTTGATCTCGAATCGGCGCTTCAGGAGATCGATCCAGTCCGCGAGGGCGTAGTAGCGCTTGTGATGGCGGTTCTCGGGCTGATCGACGCGGAACTTGCGCAGCGGCGTATCGATCAGCAGCACCCCGCCCGGCTTCAGCAGCGCCCGCAGATCGTCGAGGAATCCCTCGTCGTCCTCGACCGACTCGATCGTCTGGAAGCTCACGATCGCGTCGAAGCTCTCCTCCTTGAAGACGTCCCGCAGCTGCGCCGCGTCCAGGCAGCGCCAATCGATGCGCGGATCGTCGTAGCGCTCGCGCGCCATCGCGATCGCCGCTTCGAAGACGTCGATCGCGTCGACCTTCTCGAAGACCTCGGCGAGCTTGCGGCTTCCGTAACCGACGCCGCAGGCACAGTCGAGCACGCGCTCGCGCGATTCGAGCCCGCCGAGCACGCGCACGGCCCATTCGTAGCGGCCGAGATGGTGCAGGTTCTGCTTGTCCTGGTAGTGGACCGTGCTCTCGAACCCCGGCATCGGGACATAGCAGGCGCCGCTGCGGGTCACGGGGTCGAAGGATTCCCGGCGCCAGGTCTTGAACTCCTCTTCGCCGATCTGCCGCGGCCGCCCGAGCAGCCGCCCGACTCTCTCGCCAATGGATCCCAGCAGCGTCATTCCTGCTCTCTCCTCATCGCGAGCCCGAGCGCCGTCCGCGGACGCCGCGGCCCGGCCGCTCCGCACGCTCGTCGTCGAGGCTCTCGAATGTCGACTCGGCACCGTACCGCTCCTCGTCCCGCAGCGCGTAGGTCGCGGGCAGACCGTCCTCCCAGCCGAGGCTCGCCGCGAAGAGCCGGCTCATCGTGCGGGCTTCGACATCGCAGGAGAACCGGTCGACCGTCCGGATCCCCTCGACGACGAGGCGGGCCCGCAGCGCGGGATCGTCGACCAGCCGGAGCACCGCCGCGACGATGCCCGCCTCGTCGTCCGGATCGACCGCGAGGGTGTTCTCGCCGTCCCGGATGTACTCCGCGATGCCGCCGAATTTCGTGAGGACCGTCGCGGCGCCGCAGGCCATGCCCTCGAGCCCGATGCGGCCGAGGGCTTGATAGTCGGAGAGGTCGAGGACGATGGCGGCGGTGTTGTAGACGGCCCGGAGCCGCTCGTTCGGGATCTCGCCGAGATCCGTGTGCTCGAAGGGCAGCCGGTAGTCGGCGAGGTTGTCGCAGCCGAAGAAGGCGATCTCGACCTCGGGCCGCGCGGCCTTGACCTTCGCCAGCGTGCGCGCCGTCCGCTCGAAGCCGCGCCGCGGCGTCCGGGGCCGCATCATCGCGAGGATGCGGAGCGGGCGGGTCGCGGGGTCGCTGTGGCAGTAGAACGAATCCTCGTCGAAGCCGACCGGAACGATGTGGGCGTCGTGGCCGAACTCGGCGATCTGCTCCCGCAGCCAATGGGTCTTCACGATCCGGTTCGGGATCAGGCCCCAGCTGTCGACGACGCGCTGGCGGCCCGCCGTGTCGACTTCGTGGAAGAAGTTCCGCTCGTCGTCCTGGATGAAATACCAGGGGACGGCCCCGGGCATGCGCTTCACGATCCGGTCGACCGTCGCCGCCGTCGACCAGAGCGAGGCGACGACGACGTCGCTCTCGGGGAAGTGGTCGACCAGCGCGTCCAGCGTCGGGAAGACGTAGGGATGGTGGTAGAGCATGTAGGCGTCGAGGTGGGATTGATCGTGGTCGTGGTGGGTGGCGATCTTGGCGTCCCAGCCGAGCAGCTGGAGCCGGTTCACGAGCTGGACGATCGAGAGCACGCCCCCCGCGATCGCGAACTTCTCGAGCACGTAGGTCACGCGCGGCCGTCGCTGGGATTGCCGGCCCTTCGGCATCGGATGGCGCGAATGCCGCGAACGCATGAGGCCCCGTTCGCGCACGAGGGTCGGGATCTGGCTCGCGCCGCCGTGGTCCCGGACATAACGGCCCGCCTCGGTCACGGCATGCCCCGGACCGCCCTGACGCATCCGATCGACGAAGGCCGAGAGGACGGGCGGCGCCGAAGGCGACTCCATGCGGACGTAGGCGTTGCGAACCTGCGAGAGCGCGTCTTTGCGTTTGTACTGCGCGATCGCCGCGGAGTATTCCTCGCCGTAGCGCGACATGAAGGTCTGGTAGTTGCCCGCGCGGAAGGTCTCGTCCTTGAACGACTTGAAGGAGACCTTGCCGCGGTGGTAGACGAAGACGTCCTCCGCGCCCGCGACCTTCCAGCCGCGCCGGCGCGCCCGCATGCACCAATCGCTCTCCTCGCCGTAGCCCCGGCCGTAGACCTCGTCGTAGAGCCCGACGTCGTCGAGGGCCTCGCGGCGCATCAGGAGGCAGAAGCCGCCGACCGTCACCGCATCGAAGCAGGTCCGCTTCATCCGCCGCCCGAGATCGGCCGAATACTGGAAGACGTTCCAGCCCATCGGAACGTCGAGGGAATGGAACGAGCATTGGTTGCTCATCGGCATCACGCAGGCGATCCGCGGCTCGCTCTCGATCGCGAGGAGGAGCCGCTCGAGCCAGGCGGGCGTCACGATCGTATCGCTGTTGAGGAGCACGAGGAACGCGCCGTCCGTCTCCCGGAAGCCGCGATTCGCGTTCTGCACGAAGCCGAGCGCGGTCTCGTTGCGCTTCACCTCGACCGGCAGCCGCCGCGGCCCGGCCGCCCAGCGCTCGATGCGCTCCTGCACGAACGCGTCGCTGCCGTCGTCGAGGATCACGACGCGGGCGCCCGGATGGGACGTGAAGGCCTCGACCGACTCGAGGCAGGGTCGCAGGACGTGCCATTCGTTGTGGACCGGGATCACGATGTCGACCGTCAGCGCGGCGACGCCGGACGGGAGCGCGACCGGAAGCGTCTCCTCCGGGTCGATCCGCAGACGGATCATCGGCGGCTGGTCGTCGAATCGCGGCCCGCGCTCGTTCAAGACTTCAATTCCCTTCCGTGAGGCCCGGACCGCTCGAGGCGATCGGCGCCATGCCCGCCCCGGAGAGGACGGGCACGCCAGTCGCCCGCGCCCGGGCGAGCGCCTCGGGACCGCGGCGCCCCGACCGCTTCCGGCGCAGGATCGCGCGCTTCTGTCGAGCCCGCCCCGCGAGCCGGAACGCCTC
>CAUJGH010000309.1 GCA_963169575.1 Myxococcota bacterium
GCAGCGCGAGCGAACCACGCGGCCCGTCTTCGCGGGGGGTCGCGAGCCCGCCCGCTTCCGCGCGGGGTCCGAAGCGCAGCCAGAGCGCGCGCAGGGCGCTGATCTGGTCCGCGCTGTCGTAGTCGACGACGCGCTGGAACCACCAGAGCTCCACGGCGCTCGCGATCTGCGCCGCGCGTTCCACGAGCGAGAGGGACTGCTCGCTCCGCAAGCGCCGATCGGGCGGAGTCGGATCGAAGCGGACCCAGCCCGCGCGCTCGAAGTGGATCTCCACCCAGGCATGGGCGTCGGCCTGCGTGACTTCGATGAAGCCGCCGACGTCGTTGCGCTGTCCGCCGGCGAAGCCGTTCACGAGCCGGGCCGGCAGGCCTTCGGCCCGGGCGAGGACGACCATCGCGCTCGCGAAGTACTCGCAATGACCTTCGAGCGCGCCCAGCACGAAGGCCTCGATCGGGGACGTCGCGTCGTCGCCGAGGGGCGGTGGCGCGTCGGTGTAGCGGCCTTCCCGGCGCAGGGCGGCCTCGATCCGGAGGGCCCGTTCGTAGTCGCTGCGTGCGCCGGCGACATAGCTGGCCGCGCGCTCGGCGACCCGGGTATCGAGATGGGGCAGCGCGAGATAGCGCTCTGCGGGACGCGGTCCGCCGGGGCCGGGCTCGAGCGGTGGCCGCGCGAGATCCTCTGCGAGCCCGCTCGAGGGCTCGGGCGGGAGGCGGGTCCAGAGCGTGTATCGCAGGCGTTCTTCGCCGTGGCCGGGCACGTAGAGCCCGCCGTTCGCGTCGCGTTCGAGACGTTGGAACGGCCCCTCGACGCGCTGGACCTCTCCGGCACTGAAGAGGACCTCTGCGTCGAGCGCTTCGCGCAGGATGCGCTGGACGATCCTCGGCGCCGGACCGGCCGGGCGCAGATCGATCCCGAATCGCCCGATCCCGCTGATCGCCTGGCGCGAGCCGATGCGCTCCGGAGTCGAGATCGACCAGCTCCGGCCATCGAACGCGTCGAAGGCGAGGCCGCGCCAATAGGCGTCCGCGGGATCCGGCAGCTCGCCTTCGAGCGCTTCGACGCGGAGCACGACGGAATGGTCGAGCCGGATCCGGCCGACGTCGCCGAGCGCGACCGTGTCCGAGAAGCCGGAGAGGCTCATGCCCGAACGCAGGCCGCCCTGCAGCACGCTCGTCTTCATGCGGGGCAGGATCAGGAACAGGGCGATGGCGAGGGCGACGCAGGCGCTCGTTGCGACGAGGGTGAGGCGCCGCAGGTCCGCGGAGACGACCCGCTCCGCCGCCTCGGGCTCGCCCGCTTCGGCGGCCTCGAGGGCGAGCGTATGGACGAGGAGCGTCCAGGTCACCGCCGCCAGGAAGATCAGGACGAGCGGCGGGAAGAAGACGCTGTCCGTCAGGTTCGACGCGAGCACGACCTGGAAGAGCGCCACCGCGACGAGCACGAATTCGGATTTGCGCGGGCGGGCGTCGAGCAGCTGGAGACCCTGGGCGAGGGCGGTGAACCAGGCGAGCGAGATCGTCGCCGGATTGCCGGAGAGGGCGGAGCGGATCGTGACGGTCGTGATGCCGATCATGATCACGTTCAGCCAGATCGGATCGCTCCGGAAGGCGGGTGGCGCGCGCCGGGTCGCGAAGGAGAAGGCGAAGGCGCCCAGCTGGAGGGCGACCAGCCAGGGCGGGAGCTGCTGCGTCAGCCAAAGCGTCGCGGCGGCGACCAGCGACATCAGCCAGGCTGCGGGCGGCCGCGGACCTTCGACCCTTCCCCGGAATTCACGGCGGCTCATGCGGAGCTCTCTTCCGATGCGTCGACGGAGGCGGCAGCGTCCTGCGCCTCGCGACCGGGCTCGAGCCGGGCGAGGAAGGCGAGCAGCTCGCGGCGATGGCCCGTGCCGGTCGCAGGGGCGAACCGGACGTGGCGGGTCCGGAGCCCGACGCGATGGCCGGCCTCGAGATGGTGGACGAGCTCGCTCGCCGCGATCGAGATGCGCTCCTCGTTCGCTGCCGGTGACGCATCGCCCGAGAAGAGCAGAAGGATCTCGACCTCCGCCGCCGTCTGTCCCTCGCGCTCGCCGACGACGAGGCGTCCGCTGCGAACGCTGCGGCGCCAATGGACGCGCGCGGCCCGGTCGCCCGGCACGAACTCCCGCACGCCGACGAGCGCGTCGCCGACCGGCGAGCGCCCGGGACGCTGATCGGTGTCGGAGCGCGAGCCGCCCGCCGCACGTCCGGCCCCGATCGGCACGAGCGCGGGATAGACGAGCGCGGTCTCGGGCGCCTCGATCTCGACGGATTTCACGAAGAGTCCGAAGGGAAAACGGGTCGAGACGCGCAGGCTCGCGAAGTCGAGCTCGCCCCGCCGCTCGGGCACGAGCGAATAGCTCCGGTCGACGATGGAGCCCGGACCGACCCGCAAGACGAAGCAGCGGCCCGCGGCCCGCAGGGCGCCGCCCTGCCGCCGCGTCGGCGGCACGAGGCGGTCCTCGACCGAGAGCGCGAAGGCGGCGACGCGTGGCTGTCGATTCGCGATCCGGATCCGCACCGGATTCGAGGCGCCGGCGAAGATCTCCCGCGGCAGGACGCGCTCGACCCGGATGCCGCGCAGCGACGTCTCCGAGAGGATCCCCGAGAGCACGAGGAACGCGAGCATCAGCGCGAACACGAGGTAGAGGAGGTTGTTGCCCGTGTTGAGCGCGGCGAAGCCGACCCCGAAGATGATCGCGATGAAGCACCAGCCCGGGCGCGTCGCGCGCAGGCTCCGCGGCGGCTTGAACCGGTTCCGCGAGCGCTTCAGAGCGGGATCGCGACCCGATCCACGATTTCCGAGACGATCCATCGCGAGACCTCGGCTTCCGGCTGCGCGCCTGCGCGCGCCTCGACTGCGACGCGGTGGGCCAGTACGTCCACCGCGAGATCGCGGATGTCTTCGGGAATGCAGAAATCGCGGCCGGCGACCAGCGCGGAAGCCTGCGCCGCCCGCCGCAGCGCGAGGGCGCCGCGGGTCGACGCGCCGAGGGCGAGCGCTTCGTGGTCCCGGGTCGCCTGCACGAGCGCGAGCAGATAGTCGAGCAGGCTCGCATCGACCTTGATCTGCTCGGCAGCCGCCTGGAGCGCCAAAAGCTGCGGGAGGTCGAGGACCGGCTCGAGCTCGGGCAGGGCGTGCAGACTCGGATCGCGCGCGAGGACCCGCAGCTCGTCCTCGCGCGCGGGGTAGCCGAGCGAGAGCCGCATCAGGA
>CAUJGH010000310.1 GCA_963169575.1 Myxococcota bacterium
CGGCCTGCTCTTCGCCGGAGATCTCGTCGGCAACAGCCTCGGCTGGACCCGCCCTGCGCCGCATCCCGAGCGCGCGGGACTGGGCCGCGACGAACAGGCGCAGCGCCGGCCGCGCCTTTCCCACACGACCTCGGGCGCCGAGATCGACGTCGAAGCCCGCGCCGACCTCGCGGCCGGCATCCTGCGCGCGATGAGCCTGACCCGAGGCCACGCGCGCCTCGTCGCCCTCTTCGGCCACGGCTCCGACACCGTCAACAACCCGCACGCCGCCGGCCTCGACTGCGGCGCCTGCTGCGGCCAGACCGGCGAAGTCAACGCACGGGCCCTCGCTGCGCTCCTCAACGACGCCGATCTGCGCAGCCGCCTCGCGGCCCGCGGCATCGAGATCCCCGAGACGACCCATTTCGTCGCGGGCCTGCACCACACCACCGACGATGCGACCTCCCTCTACGATCTCGACGAAGCGCCGGCGAGCCACCGCGAGGACATCGAGGCGCTGCGCGAGGCCTTGCGGGAGGCGGGCCGACGCGCCCGGGCCGAACGCGCCGCAGCGCTCGGGCTCGCGGCGCTACCGCCCTCCGAACGCGAGCGGTCGATCCGGGCCCGAACGACGAGCTGGTCCGAGACCCGGCCCGAGTGGGGGCTCGCCGGCAACGCGGCCTTCATCGTGGCGCCGCGCGAACGCTCGCGACATCTCGCGCTCGGCGGGAGATCGTTCCTGCACGAATACCGCTGGGAGCAGGACGCCGGCTTCGGTGTGCTCGAGCTGATCATGACGGCGCCGATGCTCGTGACCCACTGGATCAACTTCCAGTACTACGCCTCGACCGTCGACAACGAGCGCTGGGGCAGCGGAAACAAGGTCCTGCACAACGTCGTCGGCGGACATCTCGGCCTCTTCGAGGGCAACGGCGGCGATCTTCGGATCGGCCTCCCGCTTCAGTCGCTGCACGATGGAATCCGCTGGATCCATACGCCCCTTCGGATCAGCGTCTTCATCGAAGCGCCGCAGTCGGCCATCGACGCCATCATCGAGAAGCACGAGATCGTGCGGAACCTGATCGAGAACGAGTGGATCTTCCTGTTCCAGATCGACGCGGAGAACGGGGAAGTTCAGGCCCGGCGCCGGAGCGGCTGGGTCGCCGCATGAGACGCCGGCTTTGCGGACGAAGCGCTAGAACCGGTACTGCAGCCCCGCGCTGATCGAGAGGTAGTAGAGATCGTCGATCGCGCCCTCGTCCGGCGTGTCGAAATCGTCGGCGGTCAGGAGCGCCGTCGCTTCGGTCTGCAGGACGATCCGTTCGGTGAGGTGGAAGTCGATGCCGAGACCGAGGCGCCCCGCGAAGGACGTCTGGTTGCCACCCTCGATCTCGATGTCGTCGTCCTGGGCTTCGAGCGGAGCGGCGAGGGGACCGCGCCCGACGTCGTAGCTGGAGAATCCGGCGCCCACCAGGAGGTAGGGCTGGATGCGCCAGACGGGCACGATCCAGCGCGTGTTCAGCGTCAGCGTATGTCCCTCGATGTCGTAGAGCTTGCCCGAGAGCGAGCCGCCGCCCGGTCCGAGATCGCCGCCGACCTCGACGTCGTAGCGGTCGATCCATTCGTAGGCGAGCTCCGCCGCGAACCAGGATGCCGCGCGGTAGCCGATGCGCACGTTGATGCCTCCCGAGTCGTCGATGTCGACGCTGCCCTGCTCGCCGAGCTCGTCCTCGAGAAAGTCCTCGATCTGCTGGTCGAAGAAGTTGTACGCATAGCTGCCCGCGACGGTCACATACGGTCCCGGCCGATCGAAGGGATCGGCGGAATCCTCGTCGGCCCAGGCTCCGGACGGCAGGGCGAAGAGCGAAAACAGCATTCCGAGAGCGAGCCCACCGGATCCGAAGACTCGGCGTCGCCCGAAATCCTCGCACGTCGAAACCGATCCGTACGCGTCGCTCGTCGCCTTCATCGATTTCATCGACGCCATCGCCGTCATGGCCTGCATCGTCTTCATCGTCCTCATCGCTTCCCTTCCTCCGCGTCCGCGGGTCACCAGGGGCTTCGCCTCTTCCCCGTTCGTGTCAGCCCGCTCCGCCGCGAGCCACGAAATCGCCGGGATCGACCCGGCGGGTCCAGCGCCAGTATTCCGCCAGCGGCCACGGCATGCAGACGACGACCTTCCCCGCCGCGTTGCTGAAATAGCTGCGTACCTTCGCGAACACCGATCCCTCGAGCTCGGCGGCGAGCCGCGCATGATAGGCGTCCGCCGCCTCGACGCGGCATTCGAGGGAGTCGACCTCCTCGACCAGCATCCGGATCGCGTCGAGGATGTAGTTGACCTGGCATTCGGAGACGATGATGAGGTTGCCCGAATGGAGGACGCCGGTATTCGGCCCGACGATCATGAAGTAGTTGGGGAAGCCGGGCGTAGTGATGCCGAGATGGAGCTTCGGCTCGTCGCCCCAGACTTCGGAGAGCCGCTGCCCACCGCGCCCGACGAGATCGACCGACGGCAGGCGCCCCGTATCGAAGCCCGTCGCCCAGACGATGGCGTCGACCAGGGCCTCGGTCCCGTCCTCCGCGACGACGCTGCGCTCGCCGACCCGCGCGACGCCGCTCGCGACGAGCTCGACGTCTTCGCGCGCCAGCGTCGAGAGCCAGGTCCCGTCGTCCTGAAGCATGCGCGTTCCGAAGGGCGGATAGTCGGGAATGACCTTCGCGAGCAGGGCTGGATCGGCGACCTGGCTCGCGATCCAGCCCGCGAGCTCGTCGCGCATCGTCCGATTCGCCGCGCTGCAGGAGGCGCCCCCGTCGTCCCATTCCGGATCGACCTGGATCAGCTCGCCCGCGGCCTTGTCGAATTGGGGCCACATCGAAAGCACGCGGAACCAGCGCGCGTACTCGGGCACGTTCTCGAGACACCAGCGATGGCCCGGCTGGACAGCCGCGTGGTAGACGGGATTCGGGAACATCCAGGACGGTCGGCGCTGGAAGACGTAGAGACGCTCCGCCCGGTCGGCCAGGGCGGGCACGAGCTGGAAGGCGCTCGCGCCCGTTCCGACGACGGCGACGCGCTTGCCCGTCAGGTCGACCGAGTCGTCCCACTGCGCCGTATGCATCTGCGGCCCGCGGAATCGCTCGCGTCCTTCGATGTCCGGAATCCGCGGCCGGTTGAGCAGACCGACGGCGCTGACGAGCACCGCCGCCTCGATCTCGTGGAGGCGTCCCTCCCGCCGATAGTCGATGCACCAGCGGCCGCGCTCCTCGTCCCAGCGCGCCTCTTCGACCGTCGCCCCGAATTCGATCCGTTCGGCGAGCCCGGACGATTCCGCGAAGCGCTCGAAATAACGCTGGACCTCCGGCCGCGGCCCGAAGAGATGGTCCCAGTCGCCGCGCAGGAAGGAATAGGAGTAGCTGTCGCTCGCGATGTCGACGCGGCAGCCGGGATAGCGATTCTCGTACCAGGTCCCGCCGACCGCCGGGTTCTTCTCGAGGATCGTGAAGGCGATGCCCTGCTGGGCGAGGCGGTGGCCGAGCAGGAGACCGGACATGCCGGCGCCGATGATCACGACGCGGAACGCCTCGCCCCGGCGCGCGACCGCGCAGCGATCGAAGTCGATCCGGCGCAGATCGCTGCCGCCGAGGGCGAGCTCCTCGAGCAGGAAGCCCCGGGCGTCTTCGTGGATCGCGTCCTCGGCGAGGGCGAACGCGAGCATCCGCTCGACGAGCGGGCGCGGGAGCGGCTCGCACGCCGGACTTCCCTTCGCGAGATGCTCGCGGATCTGCTGCGCGGCCCGGCGCCGGATCGTCGCCGCGTCGGCCGGATCGATGCCCGCATCCCAGTCGAAGAGCATGGCCCGCTGCGGCCGGATCGGCCCGTCGAGCAGGCTCGCATCGCCCGAGAGATGGATCAACGACATGAGGAGCGCGGGCAGACTCGCCTGCGCGAGGGCGGCCTCGATCTCCTCTTCGTTCATCGGCATCCGCATCGACATCACACGCGTCCTCATCCCCGGTGCGGCTGCTCGGCTGCGCCCGGGACCGATCGCCGAGCCGGCCAGTCAGCCGTTCGGATCGTGGCACTTCTTGTATTTCTTGCCGCTGCCGCAGGGGCACGGATCGTTGCGCTGGATCTTCGGCTCGGTGCGGACGTAGGTCTCGCCGCCGTGATCGTGGTCGTGATCGTGATCGCAATCGGGGCCGTGCAGGTGGGCGCCGATCGGCGCAGGGTCATGGGCGTGGTCATGGGAGCAGTCCGGCCCGTGCACGTGCTGCGCGGGGGATGCCGGCGGATTTCGGCGGGTCAAGAAGGTCTCCGGGGCGCCCGTTCGGACGGGACGGTTCGCGTCTCCATTCGCGCGTCTCGAACCGGAGCCCACGCAGGAAGATCGTCGTGCGCCAGATGGAAGAGGATCCAGAGAGGATCGTCCAGGACCTTCGTCACGCCGGGAGCGATCAGAGCTGCCCTGACCCGAAATCGAGACCGAGCAGCGCCTTCCCGACGCGCTCGTAGTGGGCGGGCGAGATCGCGAGATGCTGGGTCAGGGCGTGGATGTCGCGGAAGCAGCGCTCGAGCGCGCCGCTCCCGGCGACCGCGCTCATGCCGGCGGCATTGCGCATCCGGTCGACGGCGTCGGTCGCGAGCTCGGTCGCCGAGAGATAGGCGAGCCGCAGGCGCGCGAGATCTTCGAGCGAAGGCGATGCGCCGGCGGCGACGCGCTCGAAGATCTCGCCTGCGACGAAGCGCAGATGGGCGCGGCCCGCGTCG
>CAUJGH010000311.1 GCA_963169575.1 Myxococcota bacterium
GCATGCCGTATCCCGGTCGGGCGATCAGGACGCAGAGCAGCAGGACGTGGCAGACGGCGACGATCCCGAAGAGCCGCCGCAGATCGACCCGGTCGGCCGCGAGCCCGATCCCGATCTTGCCCGCGACGGACGAAGCCGTCATGCAGGCGATGAGGAACGAGGCCGACTGCGCTTCGATGCCCAGCTCGAGGAGGTAGGGGAACTTCGAGACGAGCACGGCCCCATCGCTCGCCATCAGCAGGCCCGTGCCGAGGGCGATGCACCAGAAATTGCGCTCACCGAGCGTCTCGAGCAGCGACCAGGTCCGCTCCGGCGCTGCGCCGATCTGCGCGGGCGGGCGCGCTTCGGCCAAGGCCTGCGCGTCGGTCGCCGCATTCGGCCGGGACCGCTCGTCCTCGGCTTCGTTCTCTCCCGCGCGGGCGAGACTCGCCTCGTCGGGCCGCGAGCGGATCAGGAAGAGGGCGAGCGCGCCGATCGTGGCCGCGATCAACGCGCCGGTCCAGACGAGCGCACCGCGCCAGCCGAAATGCGCGATCAGGGCGGCGATGATCTGGACCATGACGAAGCCGCCCGCGCCCGAGGAGACGGTCGCGATGCCGAGCGCGCGGCCGCGCCGCCGGCGGAACCAGCGCGAGACGACGGTGGTATTCGCGAGCCCGCCGGCGAACATCGCGCCGAGCGCCATCGGCCCGGCGATCGCCGCCGCGATCAGCGCGAGCGATGAAGTCGACGCGATGACGGTCATGCCGAATGCCAGCAGCAGCCCGCCCGTCGCCATGACGGCGGGCGCCGGAAATCGGTCGAGCACGCGCCCGGCGATCGGCGCCCAGACCGCCCCGCCGACCAGGAAGAGACTCATCCCCTGATTCACCGCCGCGCGCGACAGCCCGAACGCCTGCTCGACGGGCACGACGAAGAGCTGAAAGGCGTAGTTCGTCGAGCCGATCACGAGCATCGCGCAGACGAAGGTCGCCGCGAGGACCCACCAGCCCGCGTAGATGCCTTCCGATCGCTCGTCGTCCCTGCTCTTGCTCGACAAACAGCCCTCCGCGCGTGGCCCGAGCATGCCAGAGTCGCGTCTGGCCGGCCCGTTGCGCGTCTGCCATGCTGACGAACATGAAATACGAAGTCGTCTCCGCGGAAGTGCCCCTCGGCGAAGGGCCCGTCTGGTGCCCGGACGGATCGCTCGTCGTGACCACGATCTCGCCCGGTCGTCTGTTGCGGATCCATCCGCAGACCGGCCGCTTCGCCGAGATCGCCGCGGTCGCCGGCGGCGCCAACAGTGCCCATCTCGTGCGGGACGGCGGCTTCGTCGTCACGAACAACGGTGGCATCGACTTTACGGTCTTCGCCGTCCATCTCGGCCTCGATCCCGCGAAGATCCCCTACCGCCCGGGGCCGCCCTGTCTGCAGCGCATCCTGCCGGACGGCCGCATCACGACGCTGGCTGCCGAGGGCTTGCAAGCCCCGAACGATCTCGCCGTCGGAAGCGACGGCACGATCTACTTCAGCGACCCGCCGCCCCACGGCGGGACCCAGCATCAGGGCAAGAAGGACGGCCGCTTCTGGGCCTATCACGCGACGACCGGTCTGCGCGAGATCGCGAGCGGCTTCGAGTACTGCAACGGCGTCGCCCTCTCGCCCGAGGGCCGGCTCTTGATCGTCGAGGGGCGGGGCCTGCTCTGGATCGATCCCGCGACGGGCGAACGCGACTGGTTCATCGAACGGCTGCCGGGCGAGTCGCCCGGCGACGGCTTCGCCTTCGATCTCGACGGGCGTCTCTACTGCGCCGCGCCGATGGACCATTGCATCCGCATCTTCGATCGCAGCGGCAAGCCGCTGGACGTCGTCGAGCTCGGCGAGACGGCGCTCCCGACCAATTGCTGCTTCGGCGGCCCGGACCGCCGCACGCTCTTCACGACCGAGCTCACGCCGGGGCGGGTCTGCGCGATCGAGGGCCTGCCGACGCCGGGGCTGCCGCTCGGGGCGTGGGGCGGGGATTGACGATCGGTCGCGAAGGGGGCGCCGAACGATGATCGACGGAGTCGAGCTGGCGCGGCAGGTGCGCTGCGGCGAGCGTTCGGCCGAGGAGGTCGTCCTCGACGCGATCCATGCGATCGAGGCGCGCGATCCCGCGCTGAACGCCGTCATCCATCGCCGCTTCGAGAAGGCGCTCGACGAGGCGAGGGCGCCTCGGTCCGGTCCGCTGGCGGGTGTGCCGATCGTCTTGAAGGACGCATCGATCACCCAGTCGGGAGAGCCCTGGCACGAAGGCCTGCAGGCGGCGAAGACGGCGGGCCATCTCGCGCGGACGACCTCGTTCCTCACCCAGCGGATGATCGACGCGGGCTGCATCGTGCTCGGCCGCACGAACGTGCCCGAGCTCTGTACCCATGTGACGACGGAGCCCCTCGCCCATGGCCCGACGCGCAATCCATGGCATCCGGGTTTCAGCGCCGGCGGCTCGAGCGGAGGTTCGGGGGCGGCGGTCGCGGCGGGCATGGTGCCGATCGCGCACGGCTCGGATGGCGGCGGCTCGGTGCGCGTGCCGGCTGCGCTCTGCGGCGTACTGGGTCTCAAGCCGACGCGCGGTCGTCTCGCGACCGGGCCCGAGTTCGGCGAGCACTGGGCCGGACTCTCGACCGATGGCTTTCTTGCGGGCAGCGTGCGCGATCTCGCGGCGATCTACGACGCCGCAGCGGGACCGGCTCCGGGCGATCCATGGCAGGCGCCGGTCGGCGCGCCGATCGGGCCGGAACTCTCCCGACCACCGTCGCGCCTGCGCATCGGACTCCGGACGCGCGGAGCGTGCGGCGGCGATCCGGCGGATCCGATCGTCGACGCGATCACGCGCGCCGTGGCGCGCCGCTTCGCGGCGGAGGGTCATTTCGTCGAGGAGGCTTCCCCGAAAGCGCTCGACGAAGAAGAAGGCGTCGGCCATCAGGGCATCGTCGTGGCGGCTTGTCTCGCCGCGGAGCTCGCGGCCTGGTCTCGCCGGCTCGGACGCGAGATCGGCCTCGACGAGCTCGAGCCCCGCAATCGGATGACGATCCGGGCGGGCCGCGGCGCGACCGGGCTGCAGGTTCTCGAGGCACGCGAGGCGCTCTTCGCGTGGTCGAGGCGATTGCTGGGCTGGTTCGACGATTTCGATCTCCTGCTGACGCCGGTGCTGACGCGACCTTCGATCCGGATCGGAGAGCTTCCGGTCGATCCCTCGCCGGAGGATCTCGATGCGATGCGCCGGGGGCTCGGCTGGCTGCCGGGCGCCTGGAACGTGACGGGACAGCCGGCGATCAGCGTGCCGGCGGGCCGCTCGCCGGAGGGACTTCCGATCGGCGTCCAGCTGGTCGCGGCCTCGGGGCGCGAGGACCTGCTGCTGCGGGTCGCCCGATTTCTCGAGCAGGCTCAGCCCTGGACGCTCGCTCCGGTCGCTGGGTGTTAGGGGACGGCGGGGGCCCGCGCTCATTCGAGGCGCGCCGACGTCGCCCGAGCCGCTCGGCCGCTCAGCCCCGAAAAGTCTGGATCTCCGCATGCCGCGTCATCGCCGAGCCCGCCGGGCCGAGCAGGGCATGCGCCCGCAGATGGCGTTTGTGGAAGAGGGGGACGAGCGCTTCGTCATGGCGCCCTTCCTTCGCGTCGGCGAGCACGAACCGCTCGAGCTCCGCTTCGCCCTCCAGCCAGGAGGCCGGCCGCCGCCCGAGCAGCGCGTGCAGGTCGTCGAGATCGGCCTGCGAGAGCGCATCGCCGATCTCGTCCGCCCGGGCGACGTGGCGCGCCATCCGGAACATCGTGCGCAGCTGGTAGCGGACGTACTCGTCGTCGACCGGGAGCGCACGGAGCTTGTGGACGAGATGCTCGATCGCGACGCGGCCGCGGGACTCGCGAGGCGAGGGCAGCTCGATCGTCGGCAGGTCCAGCTGGTGGATCTCGGCGAGCGCTTCGGTTGCGAAGAGGTTCGTCTCGTAGCACCACTGCATGTTGGTCATGAGATCGGAGTCGGGCGCCGGATGGCGCAGGGCGGCGCTGAAGGCGAGCTCGTTCGTCAGGGTGAAGGCGAAGTGGTGGCGCATCAGGGCGTCGACGTCGACGGGCTTTCCGCTCAGCGTTTCGTAGCGGGCGTAGAGCTGCTTGAAATCGCCGTAGCCGATGATGGTGTCGCGCTGGCGCCAGGCGGCGAGATCCATCATCGGATCGCCGATGTGCCCGATCTCGACGTCGAGGACGGCGAGGATGCGGCCCTTCTCGGTATGGAACTGGCCCGAGTCCCAGACGATCGCGGACTCGCGTCCCTGCGAGCGCGGCGGGTTGCGTTTCAGCCAGGCGAGCGAGAACTCGATGAAGGGGTTCGGCGTTCGCTTCACCGAGCGGAAGAGGCGCTCGTACTGGCGGATGCCGAGCAGGCCCGACTCCTCGGGCGAAGGGGCCCGCATCACGCCGGCCCGGACGAAGGGCTCGATCGGCAGGGCGTGCAGGCGGGCGAGGATCTGGAGGTATTCGTCGACCGCCGCGCGGCGCTCTGCGTCGGTGGACTCCGCGAAGTCGTTGCGGCCGCCGACGCGATCCATCACGTAGGCGAGCGGCGACTCGATCAGGCCGTAGACCTTCGGCGTCGGGATGCCGTGCTCGTGCATCGTGCGCTGGAGGACCATTTCATGTTCGAGCGGGAAGACGAGCGGCATGTCGGTCCGGTCGCCGCGGACGCAGAGCGCGAGGGTCTCGCCGCCGCGCTCGACGTCGGCGAACCAGACCGGACGCCAGCGGGGCTGGCGCGCGATCGAGACGACGCGACCGCCGAGCTCGCGTTCGAGCCAGGCCACGATCTTCTCCGTCGCGTCCTCGGTGAGCGGCGCTCTCGATCCATCCTGCATGACGTTCCTCATCCAGCCGCGGGCTTCGGGCGCGCGAGCATCGCCCGCTTCGGCTTCGGCCGCAGGAGCAGCACCTGCATCGAGGTCCGCTGCTCGGTCCAGTGGCTTTTGTAGTCCATCACGGGGCCCATGTCGTAGCGGGCGATTCCGTCCTCTTCGAGCCAGCGGATCTGCTCTCGTTGCAGCAGGTTGCCGATCGAGGCCGGATGCCAGTCCTCGGCATAGCTGAACTGCTGTCCGCGGTAGACGTCGGCGGCGATGCCGCCGAAGATGAATCCGACGTCGCGTTCGCCATCGCGCGCGAAGATCACGCGGCCCGCGCCCGAGACGGCGAGCCGCCGGGCGAGCGCGCGGTAGAAGCGGCTCGATCCGATCTCCGTGATGCCGCAGTCGGCGAGTCCCTTCCAGCTCGTGCGCTCGACGGCGAGCATGCGTCGGAAGGCCGCGTCGGATTCGGCCCGGTCGCCCGGGCGGATGCGTTCGAACCGGAGCCCGCGTTCGGATGCGCGGCGATCGGCTTGTCGGAGCCGCTTGCGGAAGAGGGCGGAGCGCCGGCCGAGGAAGCCCTCGAGCCCACCTTCGAGCGAGGCGCTGCAGACGGAGGTGGTGCGCGCGCGAAAGATCTCGAAGCGGTCGTGAAAGCTCCGCAGGATCTGCGTCTTCAACGGGACGTCGGGCAGGACGCCGGACAGCACGAGGTTGGCAGGCCGACCCGCGATCGCCCTTTCGTCGAGCAGATCCTCGAGCAGCTCCAGCGCGCCGGGCCCGAGCAGGGGGCTGGCGAAGAGCCAGAGACTGTCGAGCGGCTCGAGGGTCGGGCCGAGGCCCGGATGGCGACGCTCGGCCAGCGCGAGGAAGCCCGAATCGTTCGCGCGCAGATGGAGACGGCGTTTCGGGAAGTAGGTCTGCTGGATCGAGAGCTGCCATTCGGTGCGACAGGAGAAGGGATCGCCCTGATGGCTCTGCGCGGCCGCGCGATTCCAGATCGAATCCGGATCATCGAGGTCGGCGAGCGAGAGGATCATGGTGTGGCCGCGTGTCCCGCCTCGTCCGGCATGCGAGAGAGATCGATCTCCACCTCGTTCCCGGATCCCGATCGGATGCCGAGGGGATGAGGCAACGCTCCCGGAAGTGGCCGTGTTTGTCAATCACGTGGCGCGAACGAATCGGATCGTTCGATGGCGCGTCGATCGTCGCCGTCGGCAGGCGCGCTCGAAATGGGGCTGCGGTCTGGGGCGATCTCGCGGCGTGGCGTAGAATGCGGCGCGAATGGGGGGGTGGGCACGAACGCGCCGGAGTCGGCGCGACCTCGCTCGCCTCCGATCGGGATCCGCCCGTGAGATCCCGTTGGAAGGGAGAATCTCGTGAAGAAGGTCGTTTTCTCGATTCTGGCTCTCATGCTCATCGCTCCGCTCGCTGGCTGCCAGGGCGTTCCGAGCGTCGCGGCGGGCGCGTTTTATGCCGACGTGCACAACCCGGGTGATGCCGTGGGTGCGGTCGGCGGCAAGCGCGGCGAGGCCTGCGCGACGTCGTACTTCGCGCTGGTCGGCGTCGGCGACGCGAGCATCGCGACGGCGGCGGCGAACGGCGGCATCAAGAACGTGACGAACGTCGACAGCCACACGACGAACCTGCTCGGCATCATCGGCAAGTTCTGCACGATCGCCTACGGCAACTGAGCGCGCGTCTCGCATCGAGTCAGGGCTCCGGTCTTCACGGACCGGGGCCCTGTCCGAACCCGGAGTGCTTCGCATGTCCTCGAGCCCGATTCCGTTGGTGAATGCCAGCCCGGCCGGGGATCTCGGCCCGCACGTCGGCGCCCATGCGGACGCGGCCCCCGCACCGAGCGGCGAAGTCGACGCGCTCGAGCGCCGCATGCGCGAGCATCTCGTCGCCGCGATCGAGCGCACCCCGCTGCGGACCGACCCGTTTCCCTACGTCTTCATCGAAGGCTGCTTTCCGTCCGAGCTCTACGAAGAGCTCCGCGCCGAGCTGCCGGCCGACGCCTTCTACGAGCCGCTGATCCACAAGGACTCCGTCCGCGACGACGGCACGAGCCCGCGCATCCAGGCCTCGCTCGCCGAGGATCGTCTTCATCTGCTGCCCGAGGGTCGCCAGCGCGATCTCTGGACGGCGGTGACCCGGGCGACCCAGGACGATCGCGTCAAGCTCGCGCTGCTGCGCAAGCTCGAGCCCGGGATCCGCGAGCGCCATGACGAGCCGCTCGAGAAGATCGAGGCCTGGTCGCGGCCGGCCCTCAATCGCGACGTCTCGGGCTACAAGATCCTGCCGCATCCCGATACGAAGGCGAAGGTCCTCTCGGGCCTCATCTATTTCCCGCGAACCGATGCGCAGCGCGGGCTCGGTACGAGTCTCTACGTCAAGCAGCTGAAGATCCCGGGTCTGCGGCCGGGCTTCCGGCTCGTCGAGACGGTGCCGTTCGAGGCGAATTGCGGGCTCGTCTTCGCGGTGACGAAGCGGAGCTTTCATGGCCGCGAGCCGCTGCCCGAGGGCTGCGGCGTCCGCGACTATCTGGCGCTGACCTACTACAACGATCCGACGCGGCGCGGGTACTAGCGCCCCGAT
>CAUJGH010000312.1 GCA_963169575.1 Myxococcota bacterium
CGAAGAAGCGGTGGAAGCCGCGGTGGCGATATTGCGGATCGCTCTGCAGATCGCGGCTGCGCTGGACGTGGCCGGCCGGGACGCCGGCCGCGAGCAGCAGGCGCATGACCTCGCGCGGCGCGCGCGTTCGCGTCCATTCGGCGAGCTGGGCGTCGATCGCGTCGTGGGCTTCGAGACGGCCGGCGACGCCATCGAGGGCGCTCGCGCGGGCCCACTCGGGATCGCCGAGCACTGCGCGCAGCGCGCGCCACTGGGCGTCGTCGTCGATGGCGATCGTGCACCACTCGTCTTCGCCCGCGCAGGGATAGGCGCCCTGCGGCGCCGCGTCGGGCGAGCGGTTACCGCGGCGCGCGAATTCGAGGCCCGTCGCCTGGCGAGCGAGCAGCTCGGGTGCGAGGAAATGGAGCGCGGCCTCGAGCTGCGCCACGTCGATGTGTTGGCCCTCGCCGGTGCGGCGGCGATGGTCGAGGGCGGCGAGCAGGGTCGCGGTGAGGAAGCGGGGCGCGATCGTGTCGGTATAGGCGTTCCAGGGGCCGACGGGCGCGCGATCGGGCCAGCCGGTCAGATCGTAGAAGCCGGCGATGCCTGCGGCGTGGTAGCCGTAGCCGGCGAGCTTCGCGAGCGGGCCGGTCTGGCCCATCAGGCAGGTGCTGACGAGGATGATCGAGGGATGGATGCGCGAAGCGTCCTCGTAGCCGAAGCCGAGGCGGGCGGCGGCGCCGGGCGTGAAGCTCTCGAGCAGGACGTCGGCCCAGCCGACGAGTGCGCCCACGACCTCGCCGGCGCGTTCGTGCTTGAGGTCGAGGGCGAGGCTGCGCTTCGAGGTGTTGAACTCGCCGTAGAACTGCGAGCGGTTCCAGCCGGGCTGGTTGTCCTTGTAGGGGCCGGCGGTGCGCAGGTTGTCGGCGCGGCTCGACGATTCGATGCGGATGACGTTCGCGCCGTGGTCCGCGAGATATTTGCCGGAGATAGGGCCGACGCCGACCCAGCTGAAGTCGGCGACGCGGAGCCCCTCGAAGGGAAGGGCGCGGCGCTCGCCGGCATCCGCCTGCGTCGCGCGCGCGCGCGGCGCGCCCTCGAGCTCGGCGAGGATCTCGCGCGAATGCTCGCCGAGGCGCGGCGCGGGCCGCGGCGCTTTGGGCCGGGACTTCGAGGGGCGCGCGAAGGGGCCGGGGGCGAGCAGCTTGCGGCCGGTCCCGAGGACGAGCGGGCGGTAGTAGTCGCGGGCCTTCAGCTGCTCGAAGTCCAGCATGTCGTCGAGGGTCTGGACCGGCGCGATCGTCACCCCGAGCGAGAGGCCGCGGCGGAACAGCTCGGCGCGCGTCTGCGTCCGGAAGAATTCGCGCAGCTTCGCGACCAGCTCGTCGAAGGGGATCGCGAACGCGCCGCCGCGGAAGATGCGGTAGTCGTAGGATTTCCAGTCCTCGCGGCCGAGCCAGGCCTCGTCGATCACGCCGCTCTCGAGCAGCCAGGGCCGCAGCGCGTTCATGAGGCGCCCGCCGCAGAGCGCGACGACGTAGCCGTCGAGCGCCGCATGCACGAGATGGAACTTCGTCGGACCGATGTCGAGGCTCGCGCCGTCGCGCTGGAAGTCATGGCCCTGGGTCGGGAACGCCGTCATCGCGTTCAGCATCGTCCAGGTCATCGCGGACTGGGCGGAGACGTCGACGAAGACCGCCTCCCCCGTCGTCCGCACGCGCGCATGCGCGACCAGCGCCGCGACCGCCGCCTCCGCCCCCGCGTGTCGCCAGACCTGGGGCACGGAGATCCGGATCGGCGCCCGGTCGCCATCGCCCTGGACCGACATCGGCCCGCCGAGCGCCGCGAGCGTGAGGTCGCTCGCCGGCCAGGCCGCCGCCGGCCCATCGACACCGAAGGGCGTCACCCGGACCTGCACGAGCAGCGGATTCGCCGCGCGCAGCCGGTCGAAGCCGAGCCCCGCCGCATCGAGCAGCGAAGGCGGCCCCGAATCGAGCACGAAATCCGCCCCCGAGACCAGCTCGAGCATGCGAGCGCGATCCGCCTCGAGGGCGAAGTCGAGGACGAGCGAGCGCTTGCCCTGGTCGTAGGCCGCGAAGGCGAGGCTCCGCTCGCTCTCGGGCCCTTCGGCGAGGCGCGGGCCGGCGCAGCGCGCGCCGCTCCCCTCCGGCGGCTCGATCCGGATCACGTCCGCCCCGAGCTCGGCGAGCATCCGGCCCGCGAGCGGGCCGCGTTCGTCCGTCAGGTCGAGCACGCGATAGGGCGCGAGGAGATTCATGCGGGCGCGTCGTTTCCGATCCGGCTCGCGACCGGGCGCCGGGACGCAGCGCCCGGCTCGCTCATTCGGCCTTGTCGGGCGAGAAGATCCGCTGCGTGAAACGCCAGCCCTGCGCCGTCTTCGTGAGCTCGTCCCGATAGCGACCCGTCACGATGACCTTGTAGCCACCCTTGATGTCGTAGCCGATCAGGAAGGCCGAGCCGGTCGCCTGGTCGCCGGCGCCGTCGATCACGATGTTGGTCGCGTTGTGGCGCATGCCGGGCAGGGCCTTGTGGGTCCCATCGGCGAAGGCGGCGATGGCGTCGTGGCCTTCGAGGGTCTGGAATCCGGCGTCGAACTTGCCGCCTGCGACGAAGCATTCCGCGAAGCCGCGGCCGTCTCCGGTATCGATCGCGGTGTTGTAGCGGGAATAGAGCTGGAGGATGTCGAGGGTGTCGGGGGTCGAGAGGGGCATGGTGCGGGGCTCCGGGTCGTCGTGGCGGGCGGTGCTGCGAGCGCCGCGGGACCGCGGCGGCCGAGCGCGCCCTGTCGTGCTCGGATCGGCCGCCTCGCCTCTGCGGGCTGGGCCGACCGGAACCGTACGGAACGGCGGGGGCGGCGCAAGCGCGGGGGGCGGACGCGGGGGCCGGTGCGGAATGTTCCGAGCGAACCGGCCTTGCTATAACCCGAGGCGATTCGTTCGAACCAACGATCGAACCATCGCGCGTAATCGAGAACAGCCAGAACGATCGAGAGGCGAGAGCTGCCCCCATGGCCAGGTCGCAGGCGAAGTCGGATTCCGTCCTGGTCGGCATCGTGATGGGGTCGCGCTCCGATTGGCCGACCCTCGAACACGCAGCCTCGACCCTCGAGACCCTCGGCGTCGCCTGCGAGACCCGCGTCGTCTCGGCCCACCGGACCCCCGATCTGCTCTTCGAATACGCCGAGACGGCCGCCGATCGCGGCCTGCGCGCGATCATCGCGGGGGCGGGCGGCGCGGCGCATCTGCCGGGCATGCTGGCGGCGAAGACCTGGCTGCCGGTGCTCGGCGTGCCGGTCGAGAGCAAGGCGCTCTCCGGCATGGACTCGCTGCTCTCGATCGTGCAGATGCCGGCGGGCGTGCCCGTCGCGACCTTCGCGATCGGGAAGTCCGGGGCGATCAACGCGGCGCTCTTTGCGGCGGCGATGCTCGCGACGACGGACGCAGCGCTGCGGGAGCGGCTCGCGGCCTGGCGAGCGAAGCAGACGGCCGATGTGCTCGCGCATCCGGATCCGGCGAAGGCCGATGCAGACGCCTGAAGGCTGCCGCAAGATCGGGATCCTCGGCGGTGGCCAGCTCGGCCTGATGCTCGCGCAGGCGGCGGAGCGACTCGGGCTCGAGACGCTCGTCGTCGACCCTGCGCCGGACGCGGTGGCCGGGCGGGTCGCGAAGCATCTCGCGAACGATTGGCTCGATCCGGCGGCGCTCGACGCGCTCGCGGGCTGCGACGTCGTGACCTACGAGTTCGAGAACGTGCCGACCGAGGCGCTCGCGAAGCTCGCGGGACGCGTCGCCGTCCATCCCGCCCCCGAAGCGCTCGCGATCGCCGGCGATCGGCTCTTCGAGAAGCGCTTCCTGCGCGAGTTCGGCCTCGAGCCCGCGCCCTTTGCCGACGTCGCGTCGCGTGCCGAGCTCGGCCGCGTCGTCGCGGAGCTCGGCCTGCCGATCGTCCTGAAGACGCGCCGCCTCGGCTACGACGGCAAGGGCCAGGCCGTCGTGCGCGAGACGGCGGGGCTCGACGCCGCCTGGCAACGCCTCCGCGGCGACGCGCTGATCGTCGAGGGCTTCGTGCCCTTCGAGCGCGAGCTCTCGCTGGCCGCCGTTCGCGCGCGGGACGGCGAGATCCGCTTCTGGCCTCCGGCCGAGAACCGCCATGTCGACGGCATCCTGCACGTCTCGCGCGCGCCCGCGCCGAAGGTCCCGCCCCGGCGGCGCGCCGAGGCCGAGCGCGGGCTGCGCGCGATTCTCGAGCGTCTCGACTACGTCGGCGTGCTCGTCGTCGAGCTCTTCGCCCTCGCGGATCGCTGGCTCGCCAACGAGATGGCCTGCCGCGTCCACAACTCCTTCCACTGGACGATCGAAGGCGCCGCGACCAGCCAGTTCGAGAACCATCTGCGCGCCGTCGCCGGCCTGCCCCTCGGCGAGACGGGCATGAAGGGCCATGCGGCGATGCTGAACCTGATCGGTGCGATGCCCGATCTCGCAGCCCTCGCCGGCGCGCCGGGCATCGCGGTCCACGACTACGGCAAGCCGCCCCGCGCCGGTCGCAAGCTCGGCCACGTCACGGTCGTCGCCGAGACCGCAGAAGAACTCGAAGCCCGCCTGCGCCGGGTCCTCGCCGTCGCCGGCGATCGGGAGCTAGTGTCGCCTTCATGACGATCCCGCTCGAACACCATGCGGCCCTCGCGAACGGCGTCCGTCTTCATTATGTCCGGGCGGGCCAGGGCGATCCCGTGGTCCTGCTCCACGGCTTCCCGCAGACCTGGTACATGTGGCGCAAGATCATCCCGGGCCTCGCGCGACACTACACCGTGATCGCTCCGGATCTGCGCGGCTTCGGCGAATCCTCGAAGCCGATCGGCGGCTACGACAAGCGCACGGTCGCCGAGGACATCCATCAGCTCGTGCGCGGCCTCGGCTTCGAGAAGGTCTTCCTCGTCGGCCACGACCTCGGCGGCCCGACCGCCTACGCCTATGCCAGCGCGCATCCGGGCGAGGTCCGCCGCCTCGTCCTGCTCGACATCGCGATCACCCTCGAGCGCGCCGAGGCGCTCGAATACTACGCGCGCCTCTTCCATCTCTCGTTCCACGCCGAGCCCGACATCGCCGTCGCCCTCGTCTCCGGCCGCGAGCGAACCTATCTGACCCACTTCTATCGCAATTGCTACAACCCCGGCGCCTTCAGCCATGCGGACATCGACGAATACGTCGCCGCCTTTTCTGCGCCCGGCGCCCTGCGCGCGAGCATGGCCCATTACGGCGCGCTCTGGACCGATCTCGAACACAACCGCGAGAACGCGAAGCGACTGCTCGAGATGCCCGTGCTCGGCCTCGGCGGTGCGATGAGCTTCGGCGAAGGTGTCGTGAAGTCGGCGCGGCGGATCGCGAAGGACGTGCGTGGGCGCTCGATGCCGCGCTGTGCGCATTGGATTGCCGAGGAGGAGCCCGAGGCGCTGCTCGAAGAGCTGCTCGCGTTCTTCGGCGAGGCGTATGCGGAGGGGGCGCCGGCGTGTTGAAGGCGGGGCGCGGCGGGCGAGCGGGGACCTCGGGCGACGCGGACGGCGCGCTGCGCGATGGGTCGGCGTCGGGATCGACTTCGGGGGCGGCGGATGTGCGGGGCGCGGAGCCGCTCGACTTCGCGCGGCGCTGGCGCGCTGCGGGGCAGGGGGTCGCGTTCGCGACGGTGGTCGAGACCTGGGGCTCGTCGCCGGTGCCGGAGGGCAGTCTGCTCGCCGTGAACGACGCGGGGCATTTCGAGGGCTCGGTGTCGGGGGGCTGCGTCGAGGGGGCGGTCATCGAGCGGGCGCAGGCGGTGATCGCGAGCGGCCTGCCCGAGACGCTCGAGTTCGGGATCGCGGACGAGACGGCCTGGGCGGTCGGGCTCGCCTGCGGCGGGCGGGTTCGGATCTTCGTCGAGCGGCTCGAGCCGGAGGGCGGTGCGGCGTGAAGGGCGCATCGCTCGAAGCGATCCTCGCTGCGAAGGCGGTGCGCCAGCCGATCGCGCGGCTCGTCTGGCTCGCGAACGGCGCCGAGCGTCTCGTGCGGAGCGCGGCCGAGCTCGCCGAGGGCAGCGACGATGCGCTGCGTGTCGCCGTCGAGCGGGCGTTCGCCCTCGACGAGGGCGGTCTCGTCGAGACGGCGGACGGGCCGGTCTTCGTACAGCCGTTCAACCCGGCGCCGCGGCTCGCGATCGTCGGCGCGGTCCACATCGCGCAGAGTCTCGCCCTGCTCGCGCGGGACCTCGGCCATGCCGTGCTCGTCGTCGATCCGCGGCGCGGATTCCTGACCGAGGCGCGCTTTCCGGGCGTCGCGCTCTCGCAGGGCTGGCCCGACGAAGCGCTCGAGGCCTTCGGTCTCGATGCGCGCAGCGCCGTCGTGACCCTCTCCCACGATCCGAAGCTCGACGATCCGGCGCTGCAGGCGGCGCTGCGCTCGCCCGCCTACTACATCGGCGCGCTCGGCAGCCGGCGGACGCAGGCGAAGCGGCGCGCGCGCCTCGAGGAGGCGGGCTTCGGCGCCGCCGCGATCGCGCGCATCCATGGCCCGGTCGGCCTCGACATCGGCGCGAGCAGCCCGGCCGAGATCGCCCTCTCGATCGCCGCGGAGCTGACGGCATGTCTGCGCAAGCCGCGCTGAAGCGAGGCGACGTCGCGGGCATCGTGCTGGCGGCGGGCGGCTCTTCCCGCATGGGCCAGGGGCGCAACAAGCTGCTCGAGTGCTTCGGCGAGCGGCCGCTCGTCGCCGTCGCCGTCGATGCACTGCTCGCGGCGGGCGTTCGACCGGTCGTCGTCGTCACGGGCTTCGAGGCGGAGCGCGTGCGTGCGGCGCTGGCCGGGCGCGCCTGCCGCTTCGTTCATCACGCAGGCTGGGCGGCCGGGATGGGCGAGTCGATCGCCTGCGGTATGCGGGTGCTGCAGGAGGAAGCCTGCGCACCGGAGGCCGTGCTCCTCAGCGTCGGCGATCTGCCCGGACTGCGGGCGGATCATGTCGAGGCGATCCTCGCGTCGGCCCGGTCGGCGCAGGGCGAGATCGAGCCGGGCTGCATCGCAGTTCCGTCGTTCGCCGGCCGGCGCGGCCATCCGGTCCTCTTCGGCGCGGCGCATTTCGCGGCGCTGGCCGGGCTGCGCGGAGACGAGGGGGCGCGCGGGGTCCTCGCTGCGAACGCGCAGGCCGTTCGAAGGGTCGAAGCGTCGGACGACGCGATCCTGCGCGACGTCGATACGCCGGAGGAGCTCGCGGCGGCGCAAACGCGGATGGATGCGAGAGCCGGGACCGGCGAGGGGGAAGAGACGTGAGATCGGAAGGTCGGAGGCGGCGCATCGGATGGGGCATCGCAACGGGCGCATGGGCGATCCTGGCGCTCGCCTGTGATTCGGGGCCGGGGGCGGCGGGGCCGGCGGACGCGGGGCGGAGCGATCCGGACGGCGAGTCGGCGTCGGCTGCGCCCGCGGAAGGCGCTGCGATGCCGCCGGCCGAAGAGCGCGTGGCGATCGCCGGCGGCGAATTCGTCGCGGGCTGCGACCCGGCGCAGGGCGAGGCCTGCCTTCCCGACGAGATGCCGAGCGGGCTCCGCGAGGTCGCTGCGTTCGCGATCGACCGGACGGAGGTGACCGTCGCGGCCTATCGCGTCTGTGTCGAGGCCGGAGCCTGCACGCCGCCCGACGTCGCGGAGAGCTGCAACTGGGGGTTGGACGGGCGCGAGCGCCATCCCGTCAACTGCGTCGATTGGGAGCAGGCGAAGGCCTACTGCGCGTTTCGGGACGCGCGCCTGCCGACCGAATGGGAATGGGAGAAGGCAGCGCGGGGGAGCGAGGGCCGGAGGAATCCGTGGGGTGACGCGCCGGCCGATTGCCGCGTCGCGATCCTCGACGAAGGCGGAGGCAACGCCTGCGGCGCGGGCGATACGACCTTCGAGGTCGGCAGTCGGCCTGCGGGCGCGACACCGGAAGGCGTCCTCGACCTGATCGGCAACGTCTGGGAATGGACCGCCACGCAGCGAGAGAATGGCCGCTCCCCCGTCGTCCGGGGCGGCGCCTACTACAGCGAGCCGCCGGAAGCGCGCGCGTCCCACCTGCTCCGGTTCAACCCGGTCGGGCGCGGCCCCTTCGTCGGATTCCGCTGCGTCTCGTGATCACTCGCCCCAGGCCCGGATCGACTTCTTGAGCTGCGCATAGCCCTCGAGGAAGCCCGGCCGCTTCGGCGAGTAGATCGCGTCGAACTTCGCGAGCGCATCGTCGAGGAAGGCGCGGACCTTCGCGTTGCCGGGGTTCGCATCGAGGTAGGCGTCTCGGATCAGCACGAAATGGATGCGCGGATCGTAGGGCTGCTTCGTTCCGCCCATCGACTCGTCGCCGTCGAGCAGCCGGAGCAGCATCGCGTCGGCGGAGCCGAGGGTCTGCTCGTGGATCGGCGGGCCGCTCATGCGGTACATGACGGAGGTCATGTCGCGGCCGTTGCCGGTCGTGTAGCCCATCTCGGTCCAGAGCTGGTTCATGTCCTTCTTCGTACCGGTCTCCTTCCCGTGTACGTAGTCGAGCACGATCTGGCCGAACCTGCGCAGCGGGTCGGAGACGTCGGCGAGCAGATCCGTCAGGCGATCGCCGTCGAGATCCGTCGCGAGCACGATGCAGTCGCGCTTCTCGATCAGATCCCAGATCAGCAGGCCGAAGTTCGTGTCCGAAATGTGCTGCTCGATCTGGCCGGTCCAGTTCTCCATGCCGGCTTTGAAGTCCTTCGGCAGCAGGGCGATGATCTTGTCGACGTTCTCGCGGTGCTCGACGTAGCCGTCGACGGCGTATTTGCGGCCGACCTTGAACTTCGTCCCCTGCAGCAGCCACGAGAGGAGGCCGGCGTTGATGCCGTCTTCCTGCGCCTGCGTGGGCTTGAAGGCGACGCGGCCGAGCTTGCCCGTCTCGTTCACCATCTGCAGGAAGCGGCGCGCGGCATAGGCCATCTGGATGCCGGGCGTGTTCATCTCGGAATGCACGATGCCCGTCTTCGCATCGACGCCGAACTTCTTCTTGTCCTGCGAGTAGGGCAGGCAGGGCATGCAGCGCACGACCGTGATGCAGCCGTAGGGGCGGACGTTGCAGTAGACACCGGCCTGGGTTCGCAGCGGCGCGTTGCCCGACTTGCCCTTCACGACGACGCGGCCGCCCTTGCCGTCGTTGACGTAGGCGTCGCCGGCGGTCGACCATTTGATCGAGGTGCAGGGCATGTTGCCGAACCAGGAGAGCGGCTCGAGGTCCCGGTCGTGCCGGTACTGCGCCCACATCGGCACCATGTAGAACGGCAGGCCGAGGACGTCGGCGGCCATGATCGTGCCGAGCATGGCGTAGGCGTCGGTCAGCGCGTGGGCCACGGGCTTGACCTCGCCCGCCGCGTTCCCGCCCGCCGCGTTCCCGCCCGACGCGTTCCCGCCCGACGCGTTGAAGTTGCCGCCTCGCCAGATCACGGCGTTCGGGAAGCCGGTCGGGCGGACGTCGGTCGGGGCGTAGAGGCCCGAGAGCAGTCCTTCGAGGTCGCCGCCGGCGGCTTCGGTGCGGGCGATGTTGAGCAGGTCGAGCATGTCGCGATGTCTCCAACTGGGAGGCGGGTCGGGTCGGGCGTGGCGCCGCATGGTAAGGACCGTTGCCCGTCGGCTCAAGGCCCCGGCGCAGGCCCGGACGCGATCCGCCGATTGAGGTCTGGCGACACGCCCGGGGCGATCGCGAGCGCTCGAGCGGATCGCGACCCGGGACGCCCTGTGGTAGCAATGGGCCACCCATCGCCCGACCGACCCAGGAGACCACCCGCGTGGAAAAGATCCGCTTCGACGACATCGATGCCCTGCAGAAGCACGTCAGCCAGGAGTTCGGGGAGTTCGGGCAGCCCGTCGAGATCAGTCAGCAGATGATCGATCGCTTCGCGGAGATCACCGGCGATCATCAATGGATCCACATCGACGTCGAGCGCGCGAAGAAGGAGAGCCCCTTCAAGACGACGATCGCCCACGGATTCCTGACGCTCTCGCTGCTCCCGCTCCTCAGCGCCCAGGGCAAGGCGACCTATCAAGTCGTGGGCCATGGCAATGCCGTCAACTACGGCTCCGACAAGCTGCGCTTCCTCTCGCCCGTGCCCGCCGGCTCGCAGGTCCATGCCCGCTCGCGGCTGGTCTCGGCCGAGGCCGGTCCGAAGGGCACGCGGATCGAGACCGAGGTCGCGGTTCACGTCGTCGGGAGCGACCGTCCGGCGATTCTCTACGGCATGATCGTCCTTTATCAGGGAAAGGTCGGCTGAAAGCGGGTGACGCGCGCGCCCCATCCCGCGTTCTCCGGCTGGCGCATCTGCGGCGCCGCGGTCCTGACCCAGGCGGTCGCGATCGGCTTCACGCTCGGCAGTGTCGGCGTCTTCGCCGCGCCGCTCGCGAAGGATCTCGGCGCGACGGCGACCCAGTTCAACATCGGCGTCAGCGTCTTCAGCCTCGTGATGAATCTCTCGATGCCCTTCATCGGGCGGCAGCTCGATCGCGGACGCATTCGCGGGGTGATGACGGCGGGGGCCGTCCTGCTCGCGGGCTCGCTCGCGGCGATGTCGCAGGCGCGCGAGCTCTGGCAGGTCGGCGTCTGCTTCGGCGTCGGCTGCGCGGTCGGCATGGCGATGCTCGGGCCGATGTCCTCGTCGACGGCGATGGCGAACTGGTTCGCACGCCTGCGCGGGCGGGCGCTCGGCATCGCGAACATGGGCGGCCCGGCGGGCCCGATCGTCATCGCGCCCGCCGCCGCCTTCGCGATCGGCGAGTTCGGTTGGCGTCCGACGCTGCTCGCCTTCGCCGCCGCGACGCTCGCGATCGGCGTGCCCTGCGTGCGTCTCGGCATCCTCGATCGTCCGAGCGACGTCGGTCAGCATCCCGACGGCGATGCGCCGGCGACCGCCGCGATTTCGACTTCGTCCGTGCTGGTGGAAAGCAGTGTGGGTCCAGGCTTCGCCGCCGCGAACGATCTCCAGCCGGGGGCCGTCGCCGCGGCGTTCGCCTGGAGCGCGGGCGCGCTCGCCCACTGCCGGGATTTCTGGTTCCTCGCGATCGCCGCGGCGCCCTTCGGCGCGGTCGGCATCGTGATGGCCGCGAACGCGATTCCGTACATGACGGAGCTCGGCGCGTCGCCCGAAGCGGCGTCGTTCGTCGTCGTGCCCCAGTCGATCGGCGCCGTGACGGGTCCGCTCCTCTTCGGCTCGCTCGCGGACCGGATCCATCCGCGCCTGCTCTTCATCGGCTTGATCGGCGTCCTCTGCGCGGCGCTCGTCGGACTCGTCTTTCAACCGACGTATGCGCTCGCGCTCGTGCTCTTCTGCATCGTCGGCATCGTCGGCGGCTCGATGATGGCGGTCTACGGCGCGCTGATCGGTCGGCTCTTCGGCGTCCTCGCCTTCGGCCAGGTCATGGGCATGGGCGCCCTCGTCGGTGTCCCCGTCGTCTTCGCCGCCCCGCTCGTCTTCGGCGCCGCCTTCGACCAGACCGGTAGCTACGCCCTCGGCCTCTTCATCCTGACCGCCGCCCTCGCCCTCGCGGCCTTCCTCTTCACGCTGCTCCCGAGCGGCGCCGCGAGACGCCCCGCCGCCTCCAGCTGATCACCGCCGCGACCTCCGAAATCACCAAGCAAGCTGCAGGACGCGGGCCCCGATCAGCGAAGACGCGACGAGTGCCCCGAGCCGCTCGGCCGGGGCACCGGGCACGACGTTCGACTCCGACCCCGCGCCCTCAGCCGAAGAAGCGGCTCTTCAGCTCCGCCGACGAAAGCTTCGAGACGCCCGCGATCGCTTCCGCACTCTTCCCATCCTCGAGATCCGCCGCCGCGAGCCGCGTCTGCAGCGCCATCGCCGAGGCGAAGCTCTCCGTCCCGGTATCGAGCATGCGCACGCGGGTCTTGCCGGTCTTCGGGTCGAGGATCTGCTCGAAGGGAATCGGCACGATCTTCTGGTTCTGGCGCGTGATCATCACGTTGGCATGGCCGGCGAGCAGGCTGGCGACGGCGGCGGCGCCGAGCTCGCGCGTGTACTCCTGATCGAAGGCGCTCGGCGCGACACAGCGCAGCTCGTATCCGACGTCCTTGACGACCATCGTCGCCTTGATGCCGTGGAGCGCGAGGCCCTGCGCGACGCGGTCGCGCACGAGTCGTCCGAGCGGCAGCTCGGCGAGGCGCAGATGACCATGTTCGTCGCGCGGCAGATCGGGGAAGGCCGCGAGATCGGCGGGGTCGAGGCATTCGCCGAGCCCTTCGGCCAGCACGATCACGCCGTGCGGGCGCCCCTCGGCCGTCGACTTCAGGATCGCGCCCTCGACCGCCCGCGCCATGCGATCGAGCGGGACCTTCGCGCCGGCGTACTCCTCGGCGACGAGCGTCATCGTCGCGTTCGCCGAATGCCCCGCGCCGAGCGCGAGATGGCCGGCGTTGCGGCCCATCAGGACGACGACGTACCAGCGGCCCGCCGTGCGTGCGTCCTCGGCGAGCGCCGCGAGAATACCGGACGCGGTCGCGCGCGCGGTCTCGAAGCCGAAGGTCGGGATGCCGGGCGGCAGCGGCAGATCGTTGTCGATCGTCTTCGGGACGTGGGCGACGCGCAGATGGTTGCCGGCGGCGGCGCCGACGGTGCGCGCGGAGAAGCAGGTGTCGTCGCCGCCGATCGAGATCAGATGATCGATCCCGAGCCGACCGAGCGCGTCGACGACGCGGTCGAGGTTCGCCGGGTCCTTCGTCGGATTGGCGCGCGAGGTCTTCAGGATCGAGCCACCCTGCTCGTGGATCCGGGACACCGCATCGGCGTCGAGATCGACGACGTGCTCGATGTCGCCCTTCATCAGCCACTCGAAGCCCTGCAGGATTCCGATCACGCGCGAGCCCCGCCGCCGCGCCGCGAGCGTCGCCGCGCTGATGACGCCGTTGATGCCGGGCGCGGGGCCGCCGCCGACGAGGATTCCGAACGTGGGCATGAGTCGCGAAGCTCCTTCCGAAAAGAGACTGCCGGTCCGCGATGCCGCGCGTCGGGAGGTTCGATCGCGCAGCAGGGCGCCGGGGCCGGACGAGGCGGGACAGTAGCGACGCGGCGGATTCCTGACAGCCGGGGCGCTCGCTCCGATCGGGAAATCGCTCGGTGCGTGCACGGACTAGCGCGATATGCTGGCACTCGGCCGCGAAATCACACGATCCGTGCTCGAATTCTCCCGCCCGATCTCGACGAGGAGCGACATGCCGAACGTTCAGCGAATCTCCGACCCGAAGTGTCGCGCAGGCGGATGGAGGGCCGGATCGAGCGCCCGCCCGATCGTGCTGCTCGGCCTGCTCGTGCTGCTCGCGCTGAGCTCGGCCTGCGCCGGCGGTCCGCCGCTCGCCGTGAAGCCGGGCCCCTACGCGCCGCTCGCCAAGGACGAGGGCTTCCTCGTCGTGCAAGTCGATACCGATCTCGCCCTCGAGCGCATCGACGCCGGCTCACGTTCGATCGTGCGGAATCTCCAGCCCGGGCGACATCTCTGGCTCGTTCGCATGAAGGCCGGGAAGATGCGCTGGACGGCGGTCGAGATCGTCGCCCTCGCGAGCAAGGACAAATCGGTCGAGCTGGAATCGAAGGGCGTCCTCAACGAGCGGGAGTTCGAATTCGACGTCGTGGCGGGTGCGCTCAACTATCCCGGGGAGATCGTCGTTCGGATGTACACCCCGGAATGGGGCGTCGATGCCGGGGTCTCGATCCGCAACCGGAACCATTCAGCGATGGCGATCCGCCGGCTCTCGAAATCCCATCCCGAGCTCGTCGCGGCCCATCCGATCCGATATGCGGGATCGAGCGGCGACGAATTCCTTCAGTTCTACACGCAGAAGCGGAGTGCGATTCGCGGCGATGCGCCGGAAGGGCATGCCGAGGCAGGAGGCTCGCAATGAGGAGCGATCGCGGTGTCGGATCGGGGGTGGCGCTCTGCGTGGCGCTCTGTTCGGCGATCCTGGCGACGATGGTGCTCGTTTCGTCTTCCGCTCGGGCCGGGGAGTCCGCGGAGGCGATCTGGGCGGGGCCGGGGTTGAGATTCGTCACCGTTGATCCGAGCGGCGACTGGATCGCGGCGATCGCCCATCGTGGCGAGGAGGAGAGCGTCGTCGTCCAGCGGATCGGGATGCCGACGCTGGGGAGCGTCGTGACCGAGAAGGGGATCATCGGCATCACCTGGGATGGGCCGGGGACCCTCGTCGTCGAGGCAGTGACGCCCGCCGAACGCTATACGGTCCACGTGGTCTCGCTCGCAGTCACGGGTGAACGCATCGTTCCCCGGCATCGCCGGATCGCGGCACCGGGGCGCCTCGTCGACGCCTTGCCGCTGGTGCCCGAGAAGCTGCTCTGGCTCACTCGCGGCCGTGAATTCACGTCGGTTCATCGGCTCACGATCGACGAGCTCGTCGACTTCGCGCGTCAGAACAAGTTGATGGGTGGAACCTTTCACATCGGCGAGCGCGTTGCGATGGCGAAGGGCCACCACTCGGATCATTGGGTCGTGCAGCGCGATGGCACACCCCGAGCCGGGCTGCGCTACATGGACGACTTCACCGGGTTGATGATCTCGCCCGACGGTCGGAAGAAGGTCAATACCGCCTATCGATGGACGGATCGGGAGGGCGAGCTCGCGGTCCGCCCGGTCGGGTTGACTCCTGATGAGCGGAGCGTCCTGGTTCTGGCGTACAACGGCAAGGACAAGTTCGGGCTCTACGAGTGGGACGCGAAGAAGAGCGCGCCCGGCGATCCCGTGTTCGTTCACCCCGACTACGATCTTTCCGGCGTCCTGCTGGACCCTCTGACGAGCGATCTCGTCGCGGCGATCTACGATGCAGCGGGCGAGAAGCGATTCCACTATTTCGACGAATACCGTGCTCGCTACCTCTCGCGACTGCCCGAGGAGTGGCGCCGAGAGTCCATTGAGATCCTCAGCGGCTCGGCCGACCGTCAAGTCTTGGCCCTGCTCGACGCGAGCGCGACGAATCCGGGCGATTTCTACGTGCGCGATCGCGCCGGAAACGTTCATCTTGTCGGACGCAAGGCCGAGAACGTCGATCGGACGAAGCTCTCGCCCGTCGACAGCTTCAAGGCGAAATCGAAGGATGGAGTCGAGGTCGAGAGCTTTCTCGCGCTTCCGAAGGAAGCTCGGGGGCGGGCGCCGCTCGTCGTCATGCCCCACGGCGGCCCGATCGGGTTCCACGACAGCCGGGAGTACGATCCGCTCGTTCAATACCTGACGAGCTGGGGCTTCGCCGTCGTCCAGGTCAACTACCGCGGCTCTTCAGGCTACGGCATCGAATTCGAAAAACTGGGCGCCAGGCAATGGGCGCGGGGGATCGAGGACGACATCGACGCCGCCGTCGAAAAGGCGATGGCCGATCCGCGCGTCGACCCCGAGCGGATCTGCATCTTCGGTTGGAGCTACGGCGGCTTCTCGGCCTTCGCGAGCGTGATCCGCCACGAAGAGAGGTATCGCTGCGCCATCTCCGGTAACGGCGTCTCGGACATTCCTCTCCAGGGCGAGGCAGCCGACTACGCCGACTCGAAGCAGGCGATGGAGTTCTTCGAGGACTACATCGGCGATCTCGAGACCGAGCGCGAGAAGCTGATCGAGGTCTCGCCCGCCTACCAAGTCGACGCGCTCGCGACCCCGACGCTGATCATCCAGGGCACCGACGATCGCCGCGTCGATCCGGACCACGCCCACCGGATGGCCCTGATGTTCGAGCTCTACGACAAGCCCTTCGAGCTGCTCGAGATCGAGGGGGCGGAGCACGGGCCCGAGCGCGACGAATGGATCATCGTCGCCCGGACCCTCCGGCGATTCCTGACGGCCCACCTGATGCCGGAAGCCGAATTCGTTCCGGATCCGCAAACGCGCTGGGACCGGTAGCGGGCGGCGCTCAGCGCGTGCAGTACTCGTCCATGCCGAAATAGGGATAGAAGGCGATGCAGGTGCCCTCCTTGAGGTTCCGCTCGTCTTCGAAGAGATCTTCCCGCTGGATGTACTTCTTCTGCACCGTGTCGATCCGGAAGACCGGCTCGAGACCGTCGAATCCCGAGAAGACGCGCGTGCCGTCCTTCGTATAGACGCTGACGTGAAGCGAGGCGACAGGGGGGCCCGAACCGTCCTCCGCGTCGTAACTGTAGATGGTCTCGCGCCGCCGGACGCCGTCCCAGACGATCGTCCGTGTGCCCTGATAGGTCGAAGTTCGCATCGCGAGATTCGGCGCGATCACGAGATCGGGCGACTTCTCGAGCTGTCCGAGGATCTCGGGCACGACGTCGCCGAACTCGACTTCGGCCGAGACGACGCCCGAGGCCCCGGATTTGCGCTGCGCCCGAACCTTGCGGAGGGCGGTGTTCGTCAGCTCCTGGAATCGGCGACCTTCGACCTGCTCTACGGTGATGCCCTTCGATTCGAGGTGCCGGACGATCGTCGCGCTGATGCGGGCGTTCTCGACGTCGAGTCCGCGGACGGGCTTGTCGTTGGTCGCATCGATCGGGATCAGCAGCGCGTGGACGAGGCCGGCGTGATGCTCCTGACCGGGGCTGAGCGTGAATTCGTGCTTGTGCTTGAGCCGGGGGCCCGACGCGCACGCGGTCAGGAAGCAGGCGATCGGGATGGAGAAGAGGGCGACGAGCAGGAGCGCTCCGATCGGCTGGGCTTCGTGCGATTTCATGGGTCCTCCGCGTTGCGATCGGGGACGTTCGGCGCCCCTGATTGTGTCATGCTCCGGGTCTGGCGGGCATCGGAGCATCCTAACAAAGGAGAGCGCGGGTCGATGAGAAGAACGCAACGAATCCGGATGACCCCGAGCCGCTTTCGCGATCCGATCGGGCAGACGCACGCGGGTCGGACGCGGAGACGAAGCCGCGGCGCGATCGCGGCGACACTGACGATCGTCGGGCTGGCAGGATGTGTCGGGGCCCCCGCGCCCGAGACGACGGCGACTGCGAATCCTGCGGACGTGGTCTTTCTCGGCGACCGCATCCTCACCTTCGATCCCGAGACCGAGGGTGCCGGCGGCGTCGCCGTGCGGGGCGAGCAGATCGTCGCCGTCGGCGCGCGCGAGGCGATGACGCGCCGGATCGGTCCCCGGACCCGGGTCGTCGAGCTCGGCGAGCGCGCGCTGCTGCCGGGCTTCATCGATGCCCATGGCCATCTCGGGCTGGTGATGCTGGTCGTCGACTATCTCAACGTCTCGTCGCCGCCGGTCGGGCCGATGGAGTCGATCGAGGACATCGTCTCCGCGCTGCGCGCGCGGATCGAAGAGCGGCGGCCGGCCCCGGGCGAGCTCGTCGTGGGCTACGGCTACGACGATTCGCTGCTGGCCGAGGGCCGGCATCCGGATCGCGACGATCTCGACCGGGTCTCGACGACGCAGCCGATCGTGCTCCTGCACGTCTCGGCCCATCTCGCGACCGCGAACTCGGCGGCGCTCGCGGCGATCGGCTTCGACGCGCGGACGCCGGATCCGCCGGGCGGCGTGATCCGCCGGCGCGAGGGGAGCCGCGAGCCGAATGGCGTGCTCGAAGAGGCCGCGCTCGGGCCCGCGCTCGCGAGTCAGGCGAATGCGCTGGGGACGCCGGAGCGCTTCGCCGAGGCGGTCCACAAGGCTCTCGCCTACCACGCCCGCTTCGGGATCACGACCGTCCAGGACGGCGCGTCCTCCCCCGCGCTGGTCGCGAGCCTGCGCGCGGTCTCGCAGCAGACGCCGCTCGCGCTCGACGTCGCGGCCTATCTGCGCGAAGAGGCGCCGAAGGCGGAGCCGGCGGCCGGGAGCGACGTGCTGCCCTCCGGCGGGCCTGCGCTGGCGGCGCTGGGCTTCTCGCGGAGCTACCTCGGCGGCGTCCGGGTCGCCGGCGTCAAGTTCGTGCTCGATGGCTCGCCGCAGGGCCGGACCGCCTGGATGACGCAGCCCTATCTCGAGCCGCCGCCGGAGAAGGGCCCGGACTACCGCGCCTATCCGACCCTCGATCCCGACTACTATCGCGTTCGCGCTGCGGAGCTGATCGAAGGCGGGGTGCCCTTCCTCGCCCATGCCAACGGCGACGCGGCGATCGATCTGATGATCGACGGCGTCGCGCGCGCGACCCGGGCGATCGAGGCGCGGGGCGGGCGTGTTCCGGACCATCGCTCGACGGCGATCCATGCGCAGCTCGCGCGTCCGGACCAGCTGGGCGCGATGAAGCGCCTCGGCATCGTGCCTTCCTTCTTCGCGGCGCATCCGTTCTTCTGGGGCGATTGGCATCGCAAGAGCTTCGGCGATGCACGCGCCCTCGCGATCAGCCCGCTGCACGCGGCGCAGGCCCGGGGCCTGCGCTTCACGATCCACAACGACGCGCCCGTGGTTCCGCCCGACGTGCTCCGGCTCGTCGAGATCGCGGTCCTGCGCGAGACGCGGTCGGGATTCGTGCTGGGGGAGGGCGAGCGGATCTCCGTCGTCGATGCGCTGCGGGCCGTGACGATCGATGCGGCGTACGGCTATTTCGAAGAGGATCGAAAGGGCTCGATCACGCCTGGCAAGCAGGCGGATCTGGTCGTGCTCGCCGCCGATCCGCGGGAGGTCGCGCCGGACGCGATCGGCGAGATCGGAATCGTCGAGACGATCGCCCGGGGCCGCACGGTGCATGCCGTCGAGACCGGTGATGCGGCGGAGACGCAGCCCGCGAACTAGCTGCGTCTCCGCGCTCTCTCTGGCTTCGCCGCTCGGGGCGAACGGGCCGGATCAGCCCTCGCTGCGGAACAGCATCGGCTCGCCGTCGACCTCGGCGACCCGGGCGATCAGATCGCCCTCGGGCGTCCGCGCCGAGAAACCGTCGCCCTCGCGCTGGAGAACGAGTCGGGTCTCGCTTCCATCGTTGCCGGCGATCCGCAGGTCGAGCGTGTTCTCGCTCGTCCGGGTCAGGATCGCCGTCCCGTCCGCGGTCGTGATCTTGCGCGAGGTCCCGGCCTTCGCGAGGACGGGGTTGTTGCCCGTCCAGAACTCGATCGAGTTGAAGATCACCGCATCGAGGAAGGTCGCGGCGCCGTAGACCGGGAAGATGGCCATCGCGAGAAAGACGAGCTCCCGCACCCATTTGTCGGGGCTCACTTCCCGATTGAACTGGTAGACCTTGCGGGTGAGCTGGAATCCGCCAAAACATCCCGTCGTCGAGACCGGCAGGAAGGCCATCAGGACGAGGACCGCGATCGTTCGCTTCATGGTGGTGTTCTCCTCGGCGTGCGTGGGGGGAGTCGACGCTGCGATTTCTACCTTAGTGGCTCGGGCGTGCGGACGGAAGGGTGGGGCGCGTTGACGTGCGGATGGATCGCGGCCAGCATCGGAGCGCCCGGACGAGTCCGGATGAGGAGGGAGGGGCCGCGCGCGTGCGGATACGGGTTGGCTGGACCATCGGGGCCTGCGCGCTCGCCGTCCTGTTCGCCGGCTGCGCCCCGCGCAGCGTCGCGCCGCCGCCCGACGCGCGTTCCCAGCGGGCGGCTGCTGCTCTCGCCGAGTCCGAGCGGGAGACCGCGGCATCCCTCGAGCCCCTTCGTCCGCTCGCCGATCGCGTGCGCGATCCCGCCCTCGCGCGCCGGATCGAGTCGGTTTCGCTCGCGTTGATCCCGGTCGAAGCGTGGCCCGGGGCGCTGCGCGTTCCGCTGCGCTTGCGGATCGAATGGCCCGGCGGACAGGCGCGCTTCGACGTCCTGCTCGAGCGTTCGCCCGGCCGTCTCGAGCTTCGCGAGTGGTCGAAGGCGAAGCCGGATGGAAAGACGGCGGGCTTCCGTCTCGCGCTCGTGACGGGCCCGGCGAAGGCGGGCGGGCGAGAGACGCTCGAGATCGAGGCGGGCGCGCTCGCTGCGCTGCCCTTCGCACCCGCCCATCTGCTCGCGGACGTCCAGCGCGCGTTCTATCCCTGGCTGCTCGGCGTTCCGGAGTGCGGACCCTGCGAGCGGAGCGGCTGGCGCGGCAACGTCGCCGTCTGGGAGCGCATGGGACGGGAACGGATCGTCGATCGGCGGCTCGTCGTGCCCGATTTCCTGCCCTACGGGAGCATCCGGGTGCGCTATGCGCAGCGCGTGGTCTTCGGAATGCCGGCCCTCGTCGCGCTCGAGAACGGCTGGATGGGCTATCGGCTCGTCTTCGAAGCGATCGATCCGGCGAAGATCGCGCCGGCGGGTCCGGGCGACGCCTCCGCCCCGGCGAGCCGACGTTAGGGCGGACCGCGTCCCCGAACCGATTGGATCGGGGGCGGGCCAGGTGCTAACGATCGGGCGGCCCGATGGCGCCGGCAAGCGCCGGTCTCTCGCCCTTCCCTTCCGATCGGACGTTCCTTTCCGATCCGGCTTCCCTGCCCGTGAGGTCTTCTCGATGCAGCAGCGCCCGATCCGCCTCGGCGTCTTTCTCGCCCCCTTCCATCCGGCCGACGAGAGCCCGACGGAGCAGATCCATCGCGACCTCGAGCTCGTCCAGCATCTCGACGCGCTCGGCTACGACGAGGCCTGGATCGGTGAACATCATTCGGGAGGCTACGAGATCATCGCCTCGCCCGAGCTCTTCATCGCCCATGCCGCGGCGCTGACGAAGCGCATCCGCCTGGGCACCGGCGTCGTCTCGCTCCCCTACCACAATCCGCTGATGGTCGCGGATCGCATCCTGCAGCTCGACCATCAGACGCGCGGGCGGGTCATGCTCGGCTGCGGGCCGGGTCAGCTCGTGACCGATGCCTTCATGCTCGGCATCGATCCGAAGACCCAGCGCCGGCGCATGCTCGAGGCGCTCGACGCGATCGTGCCGCTGCTGCGCGGTCAGGTCGTGACGAAGAAGACCGATTGGTTCGACCTGCGAGAGGCGCAGGTCCAGCTGCCGCCGGTGCAGTGGCCCGGGCCCGAGATCGCGGTCGCCTCGGCGGTCTCGCCGTCGGGGGCACGCGCCGCCGGCCAGTACGGCGCCGGTCTGCTCTCGCTCGCGGCGAGTGGTCCGGCCGGATACGAGCAGCTGCCGAAGCATTGGCAGGTCTGCGAGGAAAAGGCGGCGGAGTACGGGCAGCAGGTCGACCGCGCGAACTGGCGCTGCGTCGTCCCGATGCACATCGCCGAGACCCGCGAGCAGGCCCGCGCCGACATGGAGCACGGCACGCTCCGCCTCGCCGGCTACATGGAGGCCCTCGGCGGCTCGAAGCCGCCCTTCGCGACGTCGACCGAGCGCATGCTCGAGGAGTGGACCGGGCCGGGCCTTCCGATCTTCGGGAAGCTGACGCTCGGGACGCCCGACGACGCGGTGCCCGTGCTCGAATCGCTGATGAAGAAATCGGGCGGCTTCGGCACGGTCCTGCTGCTCGGCCACAACTGCGCCAACCCCGAAGCGACGCGCCGGAGCTACGAGCTGATCGCGCGCTGCGTGATGCCCGCGCTGAACCGCATGAACGCGGCGCGCGAGCGCAGCATGGCCTGGGCCACGAAGAACGCCGGGACCTTCATGCCCGCCTTCGGCGTCGGCATCCAGCAGGCGATCGAAGAGCACGAGAAGGAACGGGCCGAGCGGGGCGGGCAGGGCACGCAATGGGTCGCGGGCTCCTGAGGAGCCGGGAAATCTCGAGTGGCCGAGAAGTCCCGAGTGGCCGAGAAGAGAGGAGAACGAACATGGTCGACATCGAGCAGCTCGCGCGCCAGGTCCAGCGCCTCCAGGACCTCGAGGACATCAAGTCGCTGAAGCACCGCTATTTCCGGGCGATGACGCTCGGCGATCACGAGACGCTGAAGGAGACGCTGACGGCGGACGTCGTGACCTCCTACTCGGACGGAAAATACGTCTTCGACGACCGCGAGCAGCTGCTCCGCTTCCTGATCGATTCGCACGATCCGAACGCGAAGATCATCGCCTGGTGGATGGCGGGCATGCCCGAGATCACGCTCCAGAGCGAGACCGAGGCGACCGGCATCTGGGCCATGTACCACTCTTTCTTCAACCAGGGGAAGGGCTTCGTCGACGAGATGTTCGTCTACTACGACGACGCCTACCGCAAGGAAGACGGCGTCTGGCGCTTCTGCAAGACGGGCTACAAGCGCGTCATCAACCAGATCCTCGACCGCAGCCAGATGCCCTACACGATCATGGCGCCGGACTGGGCGGCGGCGAAGAAGAAGGGATGAGGGCGGCGGCCGATGCGACGCCCCTCCGCGTCGGCGACGGCCGCATCAGCGGTCTGCTCGGCGTCTTCCTCGGCGCGCTGTCCGTTCTCGCGGTCCTCTGCTTCCACTTCCCCGAATGGCTGACGACGCCCGAGCTGCGCGCCGCCTATCCGGTCGGGCTCCTGCGCTGGGTCCTGCTCGCGGGCATGCTGCTCGCCGCCGGCTTCGGCGCGCTCTCGCTCCTGCTTTCTCCTTCGAAGCGCCTCGGCTTCGCGGGCATCGCGCTCGCGCTGACCGCCGAATGGCTGGGCGGCGCGCACGTCGAGGTCGACGCATTCGATTCGCCCGTCGTCTCGTTCGGCTTCGACTGGCTCGTGCTCGCCCTGCTCGCGAACTCCCTCGTCTTCGTCTTCATCGAGCGGGTCTGGCCGCTGCGCCCCGATCAGCCGACGCTCCGGCGCGCGTGGCGTCTCGATCTCGCCTACTACGCCTTCAACCACGTCACGGTCGGCGTCGTGCTCCTGACGACGACCTTCTTCTCCGAGACGCTCTTCGGCTGGGCCGTCCATGACGGCCTCCAGGCGCTCGTCCGCTCCCAGCCCGTCCCGCTGCAGATCCTCGAAGTCCTCGTCGTCGCGGACCTGACTCAATACGCGGGCCACCGCCTGATGCACGAGAACCCCTGGCTCTGGCGCTTCCACGCGGTGCACCACTGCCCCGAGGAGATGGACTGGCTCGCGGGCTCGCGCATGCATTTCGCCGAGGTGCTCTTCGTCCGCTCGCTCGTCGTCACGCCGATCTACCTGATGGGCTTCGCGGAGGCCGCCGTCAACGCCTACGTCGTCTGGGTCGGGATCCAGAGCGTGCTGATCCATTCGAATACGCGGCTGCGCTTCGGCTGGCTCGAGCAGCTCTTCGTATCGCCGCATTTCCATCATTGGCATCATGCGGCCGACGCCGAGGCGATCGACCGCAACTACGCCGCGAACCTGGCCTTGCTCGATCGGCTCTTCGGGACCTGCGTCTCGCCGCGCGAGCGTTGGCCCGAGCGCTATGGCGTGGTCGGCAAGCCGCTGCCGCAGGGCTTCTTCGGGCAGCTGCTCTATCCGTTCATGGAGCGGCGCCGGGCGCGTTAGGCATGCGTCGAGGGCGACTTCAGTCGAGCACGAGCACGCCATCCTCGATCGCCGCCTTCCGGAGCAGCCGGCGGTCGCGTGCGTAGTCCTGCGTGTTCAGCCAGGGCTCGCGGTCGCCCTGCTTCGGGAAGAGGTGCATCACGCGCTGCATGTAGTTCGGCGTGAAGTCGTCGATCCAGGGCCGCAGCGCCATGGCGCGATCTTCCGCGCGCAGGCGCGGCGTCGCGCGGCGGGCGCCGCGCCGGTCCATCGTCTCGAGCAGGCGGCAGACCCATTCGGCCGTGAGGTCCGCGCGCAGCGTCCAGGACGCGTTGATGTAGCCGAAGGTCTGGACGAGGTTCGGCACGTCCGAGTACATCATGCCCTTGTACGTGAGCGTCTCGGCGAAGTCGACCTTGCGGCCGTCGACCTCGAACTCGGCGCCGCCGAGCACCTCGAGCTCGAGCCCCGTCGCGCTGACGACGAGGTCGGCCTCGACCTTCTCCCCCGACTCGAGCTCGATCCTGCCCGGAGCGAAGCGCGCGATCCGATCGGTCACGACCGATGCGCGTCCCTCCCGGATCGCAGCGAAGAGATCGCCGTCCGGCACGACGCAGAGGCGCTGGTCCCAGGGGTCGTAACGCGGCGTGAAATGCCTCTCGACGTCGTAGTCGGGACCGAGCTGGCGGCGGACTTCGGCGAGCAGATGGGCCCGCACGCGCTCCGGCCGCCGGCGCGTCTGGCGATAGATCCAGCGCTGGACGAGCACGTTCTTCGCGCGAATCAGGCGATAGGCGAGGGCGGCCGGAAGCAGCCGTCGCAGGGTGACGGCGATGCGGTCGATCTCGGGGAGCGAAGCGACCCAGGTCGGGGAGCGCTGGATCATCGTGACGTGGGCAGCGGTCTTCGCGAGGGCGGGGACGAGGGTGATCGCGGTCGCGCCGCTGCCGATGACGGCGATGCGCAGGCCGGTCGGATCGAGGTCTTCGGGCCAGAACTGGGGATGCACGATCCGGCCGCCGAAGCGCTCCATCCCCTCCCAGCTCGGCGCATGCCCCCGGTCGAAGCGGTAGTAGCCGCTGCACATCGAGAGGAAGCGGGCGCGCAGGGTCGTGCGGCGCGGCGATGCGTTCGCGGGGGTCGGGTCGGCATCGGTCTGGGAATCGGTCTCGGCGGCCGGGCCGGAATGCGCGCGGTCGCTGCCGGCCGCGGCGGGCTCCGCGATCTCGACCTCGAGGAGCCAGAGCGCCTCTTCGCTCGACCAGCGGGCCCGGCGCAGACGGTGGCCGAAGCGGACGTGGCGATCGATGCCGTGTTCGCGGGCGGCTTCGCGGACGTACGCGCGGATCGATCCGCCGTCGGCGATCGCCTCCCGGGCGAGCCAGGGCTTGAAGGCATATCCGAGCGTGTGCATGTCGCTGTCGGAGCGGATGCCCGGGTAGCGGAAGAGGTCCCAGGTTCCCCCGATCGCCTGGCGCGCTTCGAGGATCGCGAAGGATTTTCCGGGGCAGCGCTCGGCGAGATGGCAGGCGGCGCCGATGCCCGAGAGACCGCCGCCTACGATGACGACGTCGAGGAGCTCTTCGTTCATGAGGGCGATCGACTCCGATGTGGGCGCGCGGCGACGATACCCGACGATTGGGCCGGATGAGGCACGCCCTCCCTGGCCCGGAGTCGCGTTTCGGGAGGGGCGCGCCGCGTTCGTCGGCTACGCTGGCGGCGCTCGCGGGAGGATGCGCATGGTGGCCGTGACCCAGACGATCGAGCTGACGCCCGAGATCCGGATGGCCCAGGCCCGGACCTACGAGGAATGGCGCGCGGCCGCCGAGGCCGAAGACGAGCGAACCGGCGCCGCGCGCTGGAAGGCGAAGGACGAGAGCCGCCGCTACGACTTCAAGGTCATCCGCCGACGGCTCGAGGAGCTGCGCGAGGTCCGCGCCTCGGGCGATCCGCATCGCCTGCTCTTCTATCTGAACGAAGGCATCCACGGCAATACCGGCGGCATGGGCTCGT
>CAUJGH010000313.1 GCA_963169575.1 Myxococcota bacterium
GCCGTAATGCTGCTCGATGTGGCGGGCGCTCATCCTCGATCGGCCACCCGCGTGACCGTCGCCCAGCGCGGCCCGGGCCAGATCTCCTCGAGCATCGCCGCCGCCTCGAGCATGTCCTGGCTGCGCGAGTCTTCATGCGGCGCGAGCATCGGCTTGCGGCCGTTCGCGGATTTGAGGCTCGCGAGCTGCGACTTCAGTGCGGCCGATTCGATGCGCTGGCCTTCGTCGATCGCCTGGCCATCGACGACCCGAACGAGCTCGTAGGGGCTCGGGACGCCCTCCTCGGGCGGGTGCACGCGCAGCTGCCAGGCCTCGATCGACTCGGCCGCGAGCGCGTCCGAGCCCGCCTCGCCGATGCGCGGGACGACCATCTGCCCGAGATCCGGGATCTCCGGCGGCGTATCCGGCGCGAGCTGCGTCATCGCGACCAGCATCAGGAGCGCCAGGTCGAGAAACGAGAAGAGCCAGGAAGGCCCGCCTTCGCTGTGATCCTGCATTGTCCGTCCCCTCCGAAACGTGCTTTCGATCCGAAACGATCCGAGCGGCTCTCCGCCCGCCTGCCCGCGCCTAGCGGATCTGCGTGAACGCGAGCAGGTTCGCCATGTCCGATTGAATGGCGCTGCCGGGGAAGAGGCTCGTGAAGTTCCCCTCTTCGCCATGGAGCGCCATGTAGTTGAGGATCGCGGCCTGGGTCAGCGCTTCGGGATTGTTGGCGACCGAGTTGACCGCTGTTTCGACGCTGCCGTCGGCCCGGTAATGGCCGACCTGTCGGGTCGTCGCGAAGGGCGCCCGCAGGTCCGGCTTCGCCGTCTTGCGGTAGACGAGCATCACGCTCGCCCCCGAGCCCGAGTTGTCGCCGCGCCAGACGAACTTGCCGTTCGCACCGTTGTCGCCCTGGCCGTCCGAGAAGACCGAGCCGTCGCTGAACAGGTAGATCACCACGTCGCCGACGAGCGGATTGCGCTCGGCGTACTCGATGATCGCGCCGATCGCCGCGCCGGCGCGGAAATCGCGCGACTCGCCGGTGACCCGCGTGCCGTCGTGGTAGTCGTAGCCGCCGAACTCGATCGTGCCGGCGCCGGCGTGGCCTTCGAGCACGAGCTTCGCGACGGAGGCCGTCTTGCGGAACTCGCTCTGGTTGAGCTCGCCTGCGGAGAAGACGCCGCTCCCGCCGACGAGGATCGGGTCCTGCTCGGGATCGAGGGCGGCGGGATCACCGAAGAGCGTGATCAGGTCCGAGCTCTGCTGATAGGCGCAGTTCACGAGCTCCTTGACCGCCGCGTCCTCCTGGATCTGCTCGACCTTGAGCGCCGAGATGTCCTGGATCGCGGTCGCGACCTGCCCTGCGCCGGTCGCACCGAGGAGCTCGGTCAGGCGGCCGGTGTCGACGAGGCCGCGGACGTCGCTCGGGCGGTCGATCTTGGTCGGCCGGACGGTCGGATCGAACATCGACATCGGCACGATGCTGTTGCCGCCCGAGTCGGTGCTCTGCGTCCCGATCAGCGTGAGCAGACCGCCGTCGGCGCCCGCGCGATTGATGCCGTAGATCGGATTCAGCGGGTTGTTCTGGGTGTCGTTCGCCGAGCGCGCCGAGAAGATCACGCCCTCGACCTTCGCGAGCGTCGCCGGCGCGGCCTTGCTGAGGATCCCGGCGAGCATCGCCGAGTCGAAGTGGAAGACGAGGTTCATCGTCCGATCGAATGCGTTGATCTGGCTGTTCAGCGGCGACATGTCGAGCGGCAGGCCGAGACGCGCATAGCCGTTTTCGTTGAGCACGTCTTCCTGGCCGCCGGCGCCGCCGATCATGACGTTCGAGCCGGCGATGTTCGCGCCGCCCGCGAGATCGATCCCGATGAAGGGGATCTTTCCCGCGCCCGCGCCCGTCAGTGCGCAGGATGCCTGGGCATTCGCGCGGTTGACACCGAGCAGCGACAGGAGCGAGGGCGCCACGACGTAGGCCGATCCGGCCAGGAAGCCCTGGGCGAGGAACTCCCGTCGCGTGCGCGGGCGCCGGTGGTCCGGGTGGAAGAAGGGGCGACCCAGTTCCGTCGGCGTTCGTCTGCTTGCCATCTTCATCTCTCCTCTTCGAGGACTCGAAACTCGCTCGTGCGGGCCGCGATCGGCGGCCGGTCGAACCTCAGTGGATGTGGACCGCGCCGCTCGAGACGACGGCCGTGCAGAGGCCCTTCACGATGCTCTTCGTGTAGGTCCCGTCGCAGGCCGGCTGTCCGCCGCCGCCGCAGGTCGACGAGAGGTCGACGATCAGCTGATCGAGCATCGCCTCGACCTGGTCGCGCGCCGGCAGGCCGCCGACCGTGCCGCGCAGCCCGGCACCGACGATCTTGTCGAGCAGCGGATCGGTGATCATGTCGACGTTCACGGGATTGGCGAAGGCGGTCGCCGGCGGCTGATTCCAACCGAAGCTGCCCGCGCCGTCGAAGAACTGGTTGCGGAGGGTCTGGCTGCCCGCGTTCTCGTCGCCGACCAGGACGTCGCAGTATTCGACGCCGAGCTTCGCGACGCCGACCTGGTTCGCCGAGACGAACGAGCGCAGGTCCGGACCGGAAGGCAGCTGCTGCACGAGCTCCTCGTAGGTGGACTCGACGTTGCCGTTCTGCGGGTTCACCGTCGTCAGCGCGGCGATCGTCGCGTTCACGCGCTCGAAGTTGCGCACGCCGAGCGTCGGCTCCGGATCGCCGAAGTCCTCGACCCCCGGCGTCGGCGGCGTCGGCGGCGGGACCGGGTCCTGGAAGACGCCGAGCTGCTCGAAGTGGAGCTGGAAGACGTCGGTGTCGGCGTCGACGAGCCCGCCCACGATCGTGCACTGGCGCGAGAGCAGCGTCCGCGAGCCCGTCACGAGGGCGTTCATGCTGACGAAGCCCTGGCCCGCCACCGGGATGATGCCGTTCAGCGAGATCCGCATGTTCTGGACGCGGATCGGCGCGCCGACGTCGGTCACGAAGGTGGGCGCACAGAAGAGGTAGCTGTAGCCGTCGAGCTCGGTGACGGAGAACTCGATCCGCGAGTTGCCGCCCGTCCACTGCGAGACGTCGAAGGAGAGCGTGATGCGCCGACCGATGCCGGCCTCGTAGTTCTGGCGGACCGCCGCGGCGGAGAGCGGGCGTTCGTAGATCGCCGCGAAGCGGATCTGGCCGAGCCATTGGCGATCGTTGCTGATCTCGTTGCCCAGCACGAGGCGGTGGGTCGGGCTCCAGTTCCAGAGACGCCCGGCGGCGATCGGATCCTCGTCCTCGGTCCATTGGCCGTCGACGTAGATCTTGCGGCCCACGAGCTGGTCGTAGGTGATGACGACGTGCTGGAGCGTCGCCTGCGCGTCCTGGTCGACGTCGTAGGTCTCGAGATCCGGGCCGCCGTTGCCGTTCGATTCGTCGGTGTAGGCGCGGTTGCGGACGACGTACTGATACTGGACCTGGCCGAGCATGAAGTTGCGCGAGCCCGAGCCCGACGAATAGCTGACGATGCGGGCCGGGCCTTCCTGGGTCGTGTTCAGGTTCGCGATCCACATCTCGACCGAGTAGGCCTGCGAGCCGGTCTGCTGATCCGCGATGCGGTCGTAGAGCTTGCGGCTCGTCGCGGCGCTCGCGATCGCGCGGCCGGACTCGACCTCGATGCCGTAGGCGGACATCAGGGTCGGGCCTTCGAGCGTGAGGTCCATGGCCGGGGCGACGCCGCTCGTGTCCATCGCGACGCTGCCCGTCTGCTCCTTGAAGTCCCAGCGCGCGATGATGCCGGTATCGAAGCGCTCGGCGCCGACCTCTTCGGTGCCGTTCGACATCATGCGCGTCTCGCTCTGGAGGCCGTTGACGTCGACGCCGCCCGTCGTGCCGCCCGCGGCCTCGATCGCCGCCTGCCAGGCCTGGATCGCCGCGAGCATCTCGGAGGCGTTCGCCGAGCACGAGGACCAGCAGAAGTGGAAGTCGACCGCGAGGCGGCGAACCAGGCGCGACGCCGACGGATCGGAGAAGTTGACCTTCTGGCTGTCGACGACCGCGGACCAGGCGGTCGCGACGTCGGGATGGGCGATCTGCGGGGCGCCCGGGCCGCTGCCGCCGTGGCAATCTTCGCAGTACTGATC
>CAUJGH010000314.1 GCA_963169575.1 Myxococcota bacterium
TTCGCTGGGCGCCGCAGGCGCTTGATCGCGACCGCGAACTTCGGTCGCGTTCGCTGGGCGCCGCGGGCGCTTGATCGCGACCGCGACCTCCGGGCGTGTTCGCTGGGCGCCGCGGGCGCTTGATCGCGACCGCGACCTCCCGTCGCGTTCGCTGGGCGCCGCAGGCGCGGCCTACTGGGCGAACTCGCGGCGCTTCAGCTCCTTGACGTATTCGGTCAACTCGTCGTCCGAGGCGACGACCCGGGAGATCTCCTCCTCGAAGCGGAGCGCATCGTCCTTCAGCTTCGAGAGCTCGAAGGGCGTTTCGAGGTACTGGGAGACCTTGCGCAGGAGCGCGAGCGAGCCGCGCGGATTCGGCGTCGCGCTGATGTAATGCGGCAGGCCGGACCAGATCGCGAGGCATTCGATGCCTTCCTGGGCCAGCGCGTCGTAGACGACACCGACGATGCCGGTCGGTCCCTCGTAGTTGGACGGCTCGATCTGGTAGCGCTCGAGCAGCTCGGGATCGCTCGCGAAGCCGGAGACGACGACGGGCTGGGAGTAGACGACGTCCGCGAGATAGGCGCCGACCAGCAGACAGCGCTGCACGTTCATGTCGACCGCCAGCTCGACGACCGCCTCGCAATAGCTTCGCCAGCGCGTATGCGGCTCGACGGCGAGCCCCGTGATCAGCTCGAGCCCTTCCGCCGTCACGCCATAGCGAAACTCGTTCGCCGGCCAGTGGATCGAGCTCGCGCTGCCCGCCTGGTAGCGGACCTCGGGGCGGCGCACCGTGAAGTCGTAGTAGTCGTCGGGATCGATCTCGGCGAGCGGCACGGTCCGCACGACGTCGTCGACGAAGCGCACCGTGCTCGACGCCGATTCGCAGGCATCGTTCCAACCCTCGAACGCGAGCACGAGCGTCGGCTCGCCGAGGATGGGTCGCACATGCATTCGAAGCGATCGGTTCATTGCTTCTACGTTGGCACGATTCGCCCCCGGCGCACAAGGGAAAAATTCGGGCGCCGGGGATCGTCACGGGGTCGTCGGCCGATCGCGATCCGATCGCGATCCAAACGCGATCTCACCGTTGAAATCGATAACCGCGTCCGCGCACCGAGACGATGTGTTCGGGCCGGCCCGGATCGCGTTCGAGATAACGCCGGAGTCGAACGACGAAGCTGTCGATCACGCGCGTCCGGGTATCCGGCCGCAGCCCCCAGACCTCCTGCAGCAGCTCCCCGCGCGTCACCGTCTCTCCCTCGCGGTCCACGAGCGCGCGCAGCAGACCGACCTCGCGCGTCGTGAGCGTGACGGTCTCGCTCGGCGTTTCGATCTCGAAACGATCGAAATGGATCACGGCGTCGCCGACCTGCACGTCGGCCTGGGGCTCGCTCGTCGTCTCGACGCCGTCCCAACGCCGCCGGCGCAGCAGCCCGCGCACCCGCGCGAGCAGCTCGTTCAGACGAAACGGCTTCTTCATGTAGTCGTCGGCACCCTCTTCGAGCCCGCGCACCACGTCGGTCTCGTCGTCCTTCGCCGTCAGGATCAGGATCGCGACGAAATTGCCCGCGGCGCGCGTGCGCCGCGCGACCTCGAAGCCGCTCATCTCCGGCAGCATCAGATCGAGGATCACGAGATCGAAGGCACCGCGCGCCGAATCCGTCAGGAGCTCCGCCGCCGCGCGGCCGTCGCCGACGACCACGACGTCGTAGCCCTCCTGCTCGAGGTTGAAGCGAATCCCGTCGGCGAGATGCGCCTCGTCCTCGACTACCAGGATGCGGGGCTTCGTCTTCGCCCCCTCGGCCATCACCATGACGTCCTCCTCGCCTCTGCCTGCGCCGCGATGCCGCGCGCGCCGCGGCGGCCGGCGACCTCCCCCTTCAGACGGGCCGCAGGGTCACGACGAACCGACTGCCCTGCCCTGCGCCTTCCGAGAGCGCGACGATGCGGCCGCCGTGCTTGCGCAGCAAGGTCCGGACGACGAAGAGCCCGAGGCCGAGGCCCGAGACCTGCCGCTGCACGTCGCGTCCGGCGCGGTAGAAGCGCTCGAAGATGCGCTCGAGCTCGTGGCCGGGGATCCCGATGCCCTCGTCCGAGATCTCGATGCGCACCCGCCCGTCGCGTGACTCCTCGACAACGACCCGGATCCGCACCGGATCGCCCGAATATTTGAACGCGTTCTCGAGCAGATTGCGGAAGACGAGGCCGAGCTCCGCCGCATCGCCGCGGACGCGCAGCGGCCCTTCGGCCCTGAGCGAGACGGCCTCCGCGCCCAGCGCGTGACGCGCGCGAAGCTCTTCGATGCTCGCCGCGAGCAGTGCTCGCAGCTCGACGCTCTCCCGCCGATCCCGGGCGCGCGAGCCCTCTTCCGCACGGGCCGCGGCGAGGACCTGGGCGACGGTCGTCTCGAGGCGATCGAGATCCTCGCTCATGCGGCCGAGGAACTCGCTGCGCTGCTCGCGGCCGAGCTCATGACGTCCGAGCGTCTCGAGCCCGAGCCGGAACGAGGAGAGCGGCGTCTTCAGCTCGTGGGTCACCGCGTCGAGAAATGCGCGCTGCGATTGGTTCAGCCGCATCTCGATCACGACCTTCACCGAAAGCCAGACGAGCCCGCCGAATACCAGCAGGAAGAAGAGCGTCCCCAGCACGAAGAGCACGAGATCGAGGGGCGTCAGCTTCGCAGACGGCGCCGCCGCGTCCCGCCAGACGAGAATCTGCCAGCCGACCGAAAGAGCCAGCACGAGCACCATCGAGACGATGCCGATGGCGAGCGGCACTCCGATCGATCGGCGCATCCCTTCCCCCATCGTGCTGCCCGCGCGACCCGCGGCGAATCCGGCAGACGCGCCGATGCGCTGCGAATCGAGCGGCGGCGGCAGCCGCGACACCAGTATGCCCCGGATCCGCACGGCGTCCGAGTCATGCTGGCAGCGCCGCCTCCGAACCGCTTCCCTTGCGCCTCCTACCCGAGGAGAATCCGTGTCCGACGCTCAACCGATCACCGGCTGCCGCCCCGGCGACATCGCGCCCCACGTCTTCGTCTGCGGCGACCCGAACCGCGTCGCGCGCATCGCCGCCGGCTGGGACGAGCAGCGGACCATTCGCGTCGTCCGCGAGTACACGATCGTCTCCGGCTCGAAGGACGGAATTCCGCTGAGCGCCGCCTCCCACGGCATCGGGGCCCCCGGCACCGCCGTCCTCGTCGAGGAGCTGATCAAGCTCGGCGCGACGACCTTCATCCGGATCGGCAACTCCGGCGCCCTCGACCCGAAGGTCGCCGTCGGCGATCTCGCGATCACGACCGCCTGCGTCCGCGACGACGGGACGAGTCGGACCTACGTCATCCCGGAATATCCCGCCGTCGCCGACTACCGCGTCGTCTCCGCGCTGGTCGACGGCGCCCGCGAGGTCGGCGCCCGCGCCCATACGGGCATCACCTGGTCGCTCGATGCCTTCTACGTCCGCAACGCCGTCGCCGGCCCGGGCGGCACGATGGCGAGCATGTCGGTCGGCGGCTACTGGCCGAGCCATCTCGAGGCCCGCATCCGCGACATGCAGCAGGCGCGCGTGCTGAACTGCGAGATGGAGGCCGGCATCCTGCTGACGCTGGCGGGACTGTTCGGCGTGCGCGCCGGGGCGATCTGCGTCGTCTCGGACCGGACGCCCTGGCCGGGTCCGTCGGCGATCGATCTCGATCGGAACATGGCCCACTGCATCGATGCGGCGACGCGCGCGATGCTGGCTCTGGCTCGTTCGGGGGCCTGATCAGGCGCTTCACAAGGCGCACCCGGCGCGAGGTGGGGGACGCGAATGGCTCGCCCTTGGCACGGCCTTCATCGCTTCTCGAAATCTCCTGCTGCTGCGATCTGCATGCTGGAGCGACCTCAGGCTGCGCTTGACTTCGCGTCCCCCACCTCGCGCCGGGCGCTCGCTTGGGTGCTAGTCGGGGGGCTCGGGCGGGGCGACGCCAGCCTCGCGTGCGGTCTTGGTTGGGGTTGGGGATTCGCCCGGTCGAATTGTCAGGGCGGGGGCCTAATTCCGATCGAATGGCGTCGGTCGGCGCCAGGCTCCGCCGTCATGAACGGCAGAGCACACATCCAGAAAGACGACGCCGGCGCGTCCATTCCCATCGCCCATGCTCCCTCGCCACGAAGTCGCGGCTCCGAAACGCCTCGGCAGGAGCGGCCGGCGCGGTGCAGGGGACGCGAAGTCAAGCGCAGCCAAAGCCCGCCCCAGCATGCAGATCGCAGCAGCAGGAGATTCCGAGAAGCGATGAAGGCCGTGCCAAGGGCGAGCCATTCGCGTCCCCTGCACCGCGCCGGCCGCGGCTTGTGCCGCGACACCAAGCGCCCCCGACCTCAGCGCGCGAAGATTCAAGAGCGTGCGGATGCGAAGCGTCCGGCGGCGGGCCAGAAGATCGAGGCGGCTCGGGAGACGGCCTCGGGATCGCCCGTCGTGAACAGCTGCAGACCCGCTGCGCCGCTGCCGGCGTACTCGGGATGGCGCGCGAGATAGTCCTCGAGGCTGTCGGCGACGACTTCGGGCTGGGAGAGGATGCGCGCGCCGGCGGGAAGCCGGGCCGCGAAGAGCTCTTCCACGAGCGAGAAATGGGTGCAGCCGAGGATCGCGCGGTCGAGGCGGCGGGGGCCGAGCTGCGCCTGCATCGCATCGACCGCCTCCGCGACGATCCCGGCGAGCTCCGCGCGCGGGCGCGCGGCCTCGATCGCGGCGGCGAGCTCGGGACAGGCCTGCTGCACGACCGTCGCACGCGGGCAGCGCTTCCAGATCTCCTCCGGATACACGCCGGAGGCGATCGTCCGGGTCGTCCCGAAGACGCCGAGGATCTCGCGGTTGTTCTTCTGCGGATATTGCGGCGTCGTGACGGAGAACGGCGTCTGCGTCGCCGCCTCGACGGTCGGGGCGACGATGCCGAGCACGTTGACGCCGGCGTATCCGGAGGTCGGGAGCCAATCGCGCTGGAGGGTGCGGAGCGCGACGGCGGTCGCCGTGTTGCAACCGAGCACGACGAGGCGCGCGCCGCGCTCGAAGAGCCGCGTCACGCCTGCTCGGGTGAACGCGACGATCTCGGCGGAGGATCGGTCGCCGAAGGGGGCGTTCGCCTGGTCGCCGAGGTAGACGAAGGCCTGGGCGGGAAAGCGCGCCTTCAGGGCGCGCAGGATCGTGAGTCCGCCGAGTCCGGAGTCGAAGACGCCGATCATTCGTCCGCGCGCCCCGCCCCGCCGCCCATCCGCGGACCTACCCGCGCGCGGCGCGGGCTCGTAGTATCGACGGCAAACGCATCGCCGGAGCGCGGCATGGGACGACCCTCCTCGCGCGACGATAGCGGCGATGCCCCCCGAAACCGGAGCCGATCATGACCGGACGAACCGATCCCTGCACGCCCCTCGACGCCCGCGAAGTCGAAGACTGGTTCGCCGAGACCGACGTCCTCGTCGTCGGCTATGGCGGCGCCGGAGCCTGCGCGGCGCTCGAAGCCGACGCGAGCGGGGCCGATGTCGTCCTGCTCGAGGTCGCGAGTGCCGGCGGCGGAACGACCGCGCTCTCGGGCGGACAGATCTACCTCGGCGGCGGGACCCCGATCCAGCGGGCCTGCGGCTTCGAGGACACGCGCGAGGCCATGGAGGCCTACATCCGCATCGCCGCCGGCGCGAACGCCGATCTCGAGAAGATCCGCGTCTACTGCGAGGAGAGCCTCACGCATTTCGATTGGCTCGTCGCGCAGGGAGTCGTCTTCAACCCCGAATACTACGGCGGCAAGCATACGAACACGCCCGAATACCAATCCCTCTGCTGGTCGGGCAACGAGAAGGGCTGGCGCGAATCGCAGGCGGCGAAGCCCGCCCCGCGTGCCCACAAGCCGAAGGCCTTCTGGGAAGACGGCGGCGCCACGTTGATGGCGACCCTGCGCGCGGCCGTCGAGCGGACCCGCATCCGCGTCGAGCCCGACACGCGCGCGCTGACGCTGATCCGCGAGAATGGCCGGATCGTCGGCGCGCTCTGCCGCCGGGACGGCGCGCAGCGCGCCTTCCGCGCGCGGCGGGGCGTCGTGCTCGCCTGCGGCGGATTCATCATGAACCGCGACATGGTCGCGAAATACGCGCCGCGCCTCGTCGACGGCGCGCCGCTCGGGAGCCCCCACGACGACGGCAGCGGGATCCTGATGGGCATCGGTGCCGGCGGTGCCGCGCTCAACATGAGCGAGGGCTTCGTCTCGGTGATCTGGTATCCGGACGGCGTCTTCTGCGAGGGCGTGTTCGTCAACGAGCAGGGCCAGCGCTTCGTCAACGAGGACTGCTACCACGCGCGCGGGGGGCATCACTGCCTGAACCAGACCGGTCGCAAGGCCTACATGGTCGTCGACGACGCGATCTACACGAAGCCCCCGCTCTACTCCGCCGCAGAGGTCAGGGAGGTCGGCGAGAGCTTCGAGGAGCTCGAGCAGGCCGCGGGCTTCCCGGCCGGCACGCTCTCCGCGACGATGGCGACCTACAATCGCTTCGCGGCGAAGGGCGAAGATCCGCTCTTCCACAAGCACCGCGACTTCCTGCGGCCCCTCGACCGGCCGCCCTATGCGCTGCTCGATTTCTCGATCGATACGGGCATCTTCTATCCCGCCTTCACCCTCGGCGGCCTCGACACGACGATCGACGGCGAGGTCCGCACGCCGACGGGCGAGCGCATCCCCGGGCTCTACGCCGCGGGAAGGACGGCTGCCGGCGTTCCGCGCAGCGGCGAGGGCTATGCGAGCGGGATGTCGGTCGGCGATGCGACGTTCTTCGGCCGGCGCGCGGGGCGGGCGGCCGCAGCGGCGCGCTGATCAATCCGCGACGATCAGCTGGGGATTCCAGACGACCTCCCAGAGATGGCCGTCGGGATCGCAGAAATAGCCGCCATAGCCGCCCCAGAAGGTGTCGGCGGCGTGCTTCACGATGCGGGCCCCCGAGCGCTCGGCGCGGGCCAGCACGATGTCGACCTCGGCGCGGGTCGCGACGTTGTGGCCGAGGGTGACTTCGGTCGAGCTCTTCGGGCCCTCGTCCAGCCCGCTGTCGCGGGCGATGCTCTTGCGCGGCCAGAGGGCGAGGCGCAGCCCGCCGTGGAGCTCGAAGAAGACGACGGGGCCGTGCTCGAACTCCTGGCCGACCATGCCCTTCGTCTCGAGGCCGAGGCCGTCTCGATAGAAGCGCAGCGCGCGATCGAGATCGTCGACGCCGAGGGTGAGCACGCTGAGCTGGGGCTTCATGCGATGATTCTCCCGAAGTGGGGTTGCGCGCGGCGATGATAGAGCGCGGCGGCGGATCCAACGAGCGCGGCGAGGCGGGCGAGGCCCTGCGACGAGATCGGAATCGGTCCCTGCGAGCGGGCCGGGCGATTTTTTCGCGCGGGTGCGAATCCTTTCGACGCCTCGCGGATAGAGGAGGCAGGAGCACGCTGCTCCCCATCAGGAGGCCATCATGGGCAAGCTCTTCCCTCGCAACGAACACACCGTCGACCGCGCGCTGCGGGTCGTCCTGGGCATCGGCCTGCTGTCCCTGACCGTCGCGGGTCCGCAGACGCCCTGGGGCTACATCGGTCTCGTCCCGCTCGTGACGGGGCTCGTCGGCAGCTGCCCGCTCTACACCCTCTTCGGCCTGTCGACATGTCCGATCGCGAAGCCCCGGACGTAGCGCTCCTCGCGCGAACGGCGCGCGGGGAGACCGAGGCGCTCGGGGTGCTCGCGCAGCGCCACGCCCCGAGCGTGCTCCGGCTCGCGCGCGCGATCGTGGGCGACGACGCGAAGGCGGCGGACGTGCTGCAGGAGACCTTCCTCGCCGCGCTCCGCTCCGCCGAAACCTATCGCCCGGAGATCGCCTCGGTCCGGACCTGGCTCTTCGCGATCGCGCGCAATCTCGCCCGCAAATCGCTGCGGGGCGCTCGCGCCGCGCAGGGCGCCGAGCGCGAGCTGCTCGAGCTCGGCATCGCGGCCGGCTGGGGATCGCGAGACCCCGAACGCGAGCTCGCGCGCGCCGAGGAGAAGGAGCTGCTCGCGCGCGCCGTCGCTTCGCTCTCGCCGGCGGACGCCGAGGTCCTGCTGCTCCGCGACGTCGAAGGCCTCTCGGGCGAGGAAGCCGCGCGCGCCCTCGAGCTCGAGCTACCGGCCCTGAAGAGCCGGCTCCACCGCGCGCGTCTGCGACTGCTCGAGGAGGTGAGGATGCGCCAGGCGACCCTGTCCGAGTCCGAACGCGAGGTCGGGGGGCTCCGCTGCCGCGACGTGCTCGCGCGACTCAGCGACTATGTCGACGCCGAGCTCCCCGCGAGCGAGCGCGCCGCGGTCGAGGTCCACCTGCGCGGCTGCAGCGTCTGCGAACGATTCGGCGGCCGCTTCGCCGCGACGCTGCGGGCGACGCGCGAAGCGCTCGGTGCGGCGCCAACCGTCGACGAAGCGCTGCTCGCGAAGATTCGCGCGCGGATCGAGGCGGCAGCTTGAGGGACCGCACGTCGGCTCAGCGCGCGAAACGTGTCCGCGGTCACCGGAATTCCATCGCCGGGAACCCTCTCGATGCCCGGATCCGACGCTGACGCCCATCGAATGCAGCGATCGGTGGTTGCGGCCCCGAACCGATCGCCCGTAACCTGCCGCCGCGCGGAAATCGATCCGCCGTCAGGAGTCGAAATGAAACGAACGGAAACGACGCGCTTCGGATTCGTCAGCCTGTTGGCTGCAGCCCTCATTCTTCTGATCGCCGGCCCCGTCGCCGCGCAATCGGGAGCCTTCAACGAACGTGAGATCCGCGGCTACGACTACACGGGGCCCTACGCGCAGTTCGGCGTATCGATCGGCGAGATCAATTTCGACGTCCGAGGCTTCGACAACGACGTCGCCGGCGGCTTCACGCTCGGCGGCGGCTACCGGGTGCTGCCCTGGCTCGCCGCAGACGCCAACTTCTCCTACCTCGCGGGCGAGGCCGACGCGAGAGGTAGCTCGGGCGATCTCGACGTCGATGCATGGGGGTTCACCTTCGGCCCGAAGATCTACCCGCTGGGCTTCGCCAAGGTCGAAGCCGTCCCGCATTTCATCCAGCCCTACGCCTTGATCGGAATCGGCGGCGGCGAGGCCGAAATCGACGATTCGAGCGTCGAAGAGGATTATTTCCTCGCGCGCTTCATCCTCGGCGTCGACGTCTGGGCGACCGACCACTTCGGCTTGTTCGTCGAGGGCGGCGGCTTTGCGACGAGCGAAGACGACATCGAAGGCGCCGGCCTGTTCACCGTCGGCGGCCAGTACCGGTTCTAGCGATATGCGAGCAGGAGTCCCGACAGCGGCGCTCCTGCTCGCATTCGCTCCGTTCGCGGCGCTGTCCGGCTGCTCGCCCCGCGAACGCGAGCAGCCCTCGGCCGCCTTTCTCGCCGCCCGCGACGATTCCGCCGATCCGGCGAGCGAATGGCGGACCTACCTCGGCGACCTCGCGGCGACCCATCGCTCGCCGCTCGCCGACATCACGCCAGAGAACGTCGCCCGGCTCGAGGTCGCCTGGACCTACGATGCGGGCGACGCGTCGACGGCCGCGGCGACCCAGATCCAATTCAATCCACTCGTCGTCAAGGGCGTCCTCTACGGCACCTCGCCGCAGCTCGCGCTCTTCGCCCTCGATGCGGCGACGGGCGAGCCGCTCTGGCGCTTCGAACCCGAGAGCGAGACGCGGATCTGGACCGCGAGCCGCGGCGTCGTCTACTGGGCCGATCCGGAGCGTCCGGACGACGAGCGGCTCTTCTTCGGCGCCGGACCGTATCTGCACGCGATCGATGCACGCACGGGCCGATTGATCGAGCGATTCGGCGATGGCGGGCGGATCGATCTCAACGCGGGTCTCGGGCGCGACGTCGGCGGCGACATCATGGGGGTCGTCGCGAATACGCCGGGCGCCGTCTTCGAAGATCTCCTCATCCTGGGCGGACGCGTCAACGAGGGCCGCGGCGCGGCGCCGGGGCATGTGCGCGCCTTCGACGTGCGCACCGGCGCGCAGCGCTGGATCTTCCATACGATCCCGCAGCCGGGCGAGTCCGGTCATGAAACGTGGCCGCCCGAGGCCTACCTCAGCGCCGGTGGCGCCAACTCCTGGGCCGGCATCACGATCGACGCCGAACGCGGCCTCGCCTTCGTCCCGACCGGCTCCGCGACCTACGACTACTATGGCGCCGACCGCGCCGGCGACAACCTCTACGCCAACAGCCTGCTCGCCCTCGACGCGCGCACGGGCGAGCGGCGCTGGCATCGCCAGCTCGTGCGCCACGACCTATGGGATCGCGACCTGCCCGCGCCGCCGAACCTCGTGACGATCCGCCGCGCAGGGCGCGAGATTCCCGCCGTCGCCCAGGTCACGAAGACGGGCGACACCTTCGTCTTCCATCGCGAGACGGGCGAACCGCTCTTTCCCCTGCGCGAGGAGCCGGTCGTCGGCCCCTTCATTCCCGGTGAGCATCCCGCGGCGAGCCAGCCGCTGCCCGTCGCGCCGCCCGCGTTCGTTCGTCAGACGTTCTCTCGTGCGCTCGTGACCGACTATTCGAGCGGCGCGCGCGACGAGATCCTCGCCCGCCTCGACGGCATGCAATTCGGCTCGCTCTACACCGCCCTCGGCGCCGCCGAGAACGTCGTCTATCCCGGCCTCGACGGCGGCGCGGAATGGGGCGGCGCCGCCTGGGACGAAGCGGCGCAGCTGCTCTTCGTCAACGCGAACCAGGTGCCCTGGATCGTCCAGATGATCGAAGCCGCAGACGACGACGGGATCGCGACCCTCGTCGGCACCGGCTATCTGCATACCTGCGCCGGCTGCCACGGCCTCGACCTGCAGGGCGACGGCGTCAGCGTGCCCTCGCTCCTCGGACTGCGCGAGCGCATGGGCTTTCTCGACCTCTACCGGATCGCGCGCGATGGCCGCGGCCGCATGCCGGGTCTCGGCGGCATGCTCAAGTGGTACGAGATCGCCGCGATCGCCGGATTCGTCTATACCGCCGGCCCCGAGGACACCCCCGCGAACTGGAAGCAGAAAGCCGGCCCGAAGACCTTCGTCAACGCGGGCTTCCAGAAGCTCGTCGACACCGACGGCCTCCCCGGCTCGAAGCCGCCCTGGGGCACGCTCTCCGCGATCGACCTCGCCGCCGGGGAGATCCGCTGGCAGATCCCGTTCGGCGACTATCCACAAGTCGTCGCCGCCGGCCGCAGCGGACTCGGCGCCGAGAGCTACGGCGGTCCGATGCTCACGGCGAGCGGCCTGCTCTTCATCGCCGCGACGCCCGACGCGCGCCTGCGGGCCTTCGACGCTGCGAACGGCCGCGAACTCTGGTCCGCCGAGCTGCCCGCGGCCGGCTTCGCGACGCCGGCGACCTATCGCGCCGACGGCCGCCAATTCGTCGTCATCGCGGCCGGCGGCGGCAAGCTCGGCCAGCCCTCGGGCAGCCGTTATGTCGCCTACGCCCTGCCCGGACCGGACCACGCCGCAGCCGCAGCCGCAGCCGCAGCGGCGGATCAGTCGCCGAAGAGCCCGATCGAGCGGTAAGGCCGCGGTCTCGAGCGCGTCGGTGCGGGACGCGACGCAGAGCGACCAGAGGCCGCGACCGCTCCGGCGTCCTGCCCGCTGGTCGGATCGACCGATGCGACGCGCTCCTCGAACGGATCTCCGCCCGCGATGGCCGCGGGGCCGGGAGCGCTGCTCGACGCCGCATGCGCGGGAGCGCGCGCCGGGCGCGAGAGCAGGCTCGCGAAGCCCATCAAGCCGGCCATGCCCGTGCGGGCCGCATAGCCCGGCGGAACCTCGAAGAGCGCCTCGTCGACCGCGATCCGCTCGATCGAGGCGACCCGCACTGCGCTCTCCCCCGCGACGTCGCCCGCGCGCTCGAAATGGATCGGAAAGCCGCCGAGCTGCACGATCAGGTCGAGCGGCTGGCCCGGGATCAGCTCCTTCGGCATCGGGGAACGCGAGGCCATCGCATCGCGCGCGAGCAGCGCGAGCGAGCGGAAGACCTCGACGTCCTCCGGCGTGAGGCCGACGGCGTCCCAGTCGGCGACGCAGCCGGCCGCGAGCAGACGCCCCGACCGGTGGATCGTCGCGCGGGCGCAGGCATAGCCCACCGCCGTATCGCGCTCACCGGTCCGCGCGATGACGAGCGGATCGTCCGGGCGCGAAGGGTCGAGCGAGCTGCTGCCGAGCAGGTGGCCGTAGAGCCGCGCCTGATCCTTGGGAACGCCCTCGAGCTGTCGATCGACCTCGCGCCGGGCCTGCCCCGCGCTGCTGCCGCCGAGGCGCTCGATCATCTTGCGCTCGAGCACGACGTAGGTCCGCGCCGAGTCGACGATGCTGTAGAGCCGATCCTGATCGCCGCGATAGAGAAAGGCGGGCGACGGCGCCGATCCGTCCGCGCCGCGCTGCTCGACCCGGACGCGGCGGTCGGAGACGTGGACCGTCGCGCTATTGACGGGCGATGGATCGCCGCCGGCGAAGAACTCGACCTCGATGCGAATCATCTCGGCGCGTCCGGAGGCCGCGGGCGCCTCTGCGCCCGCCGGAATGGGCGAGAGGGCGGACACGAGCGATGCGCCGAGCAGCACGCAGCGCAGCGTGCCGAGCGGCGCGCCGATGCGCGCGCGGCGAGAGAAGAGCGATGCGCGAACGGATCGCATGGCCGGACCTCCGAGGGAAGTCGCCACGCCGGAGGGCGGGCGCAGCTTCGCGATCGGGCGGGCCGGCGGAGGAATTGAGCCGTGTTAGTCGAATTGAAATCGGAGCGGAATTGCTGCCATGACGCGCCAAGGGGCCGCGCGTTCGGCGCGCATCAATCGCGGTAGACGGGCCTGCGCTTCTCCTTGCGCGCCTTCGTCCCCTCTTCGAAGTTCTTCGTCATCATGCGGACGAAGAGCTGCCCGATCCCCTCGAGCTGCATGTGGGATTGCAGGCTGCCCGCGTCGAGGCTCGACCAGAGGCTGCGCTTGGTCAGCTCGATGCCCGGCCGGCTCCAGCCGATGATCTTCTCCGCGATTCCATAACAGGATTCGAGCAGATTCTCCGGCTCGACGACCTGCGAGACGAGCCCGATGCGCTC
>CAUJGH010000315.1 GCA_963169575.1 Myxococcota bacterium
GACGATCGCGGCGTCCGCGATCCCCGCTTCGATCAAGCGCTTCGCCGACGCGAGCGGCTTCGCGCTCGAGGTGCATGCCGTCGAGACGACCCACGAAGGCCCCTCGGCGCCCGAGAGACGACGCACGACGTGGAGCATGGCGCCGTAGGTGTGGTGGCGGAACAGATCGTACTCGGGCGGCAGCGCGCCTTCGCTCAGGAATCGGCGATAGGCGTTCTCGGTCACGTCGGCGCCCGCGGTGCTCGTCCCGAGAACGACCGCGATCCGGTTCGGGCGCCAGCGCCCGCGAAGGGCCTCGAGCTCGACTTCGAGCGCTGAGAGCAGGCGAGCGGCGATCCGCGCCGTGCGGGTCGACCAGGGCGCGAGCGCCGTCGGCAGCTCCGGCAGCTCGCCGACGATCGCACCGACGACGGTCTCGAAGGGCACGTCGATCGTCGGCGGCCCGAGACCCCGCCTGCCGTCGAAGAGCGCGTCTCGCACGGCCCGACTGTCGGAGCCCAGGCCGTTGCACATCGCATGACCGGTGATCGGGAGCGGGCTCGGGGACATCGTCTCCGCCCCTACGAGATCGAGACCGGCGCGTCGCCGGATTCGGAGATCCGCTCCGCAGCGATCGCATGACGTCTCGAGCGCAGCAGCATCTCCTGGAACGGGTTGTCGTCCCGAAACACGTCGCCCGCGAGCACGCTGACCACGCCCGCCCGGAAGCGGCCTTCGTCCGGAGCGCCGAAGATCATGTTGTCGACGAAATTCGTGTTGTAGAAGCGGTAGACGAGGGCGGAGAAGGTCTGATAGGCGCGCTTCGTCGTCGCCTCCATCGCCGTCATCAGATCGGGATCGCCCTCGCGCCGCTCTTCGAGCGCGGGGACGAGACGTCGACCGACCTCGACGGCTCGCAGGATCGCGAGCGAGACCCCCGACGAGAACACCGGGTCGATGAAGCAGGCCGAGTCGCCGACGCAGGCGAAGCGCGGCCCCGAAGCGCGTTCGTTCTCGAAGCTGAAGTTCGAGACCATTCGGGTCTGCTGGCGCTCGGCTCCCGCGAGCAGCCGGCCGAATAGCGGGCTCGTCTCGAGGTAGGCGTCGAGATCGCTCCGCCGCAGACCGGGCTCGCGCTTCACCATGCCGACCGAGAATCGATCTCCGGTCAAGGGGATGCCCCAGAGCCAACCGCCCGGAACGATGACGACGCGGATGTCGTTGTGCGGACCGATCTCGGAGCGCGCTTCGGGAGACAAGCCGGCGAAATGGGTGAAGACCGCCGCCCGACCGAAACGTTCCAGCGGGCGCGCCGTCCCGTGCTTGCGGGCGAGGAAGCGATCCTGGCCGGTCGCGTCGATGAAATAGCGTGCACGCTCGGTCCTCGGGGCGACGCCCGGATCCGCATCGGCGGACCGGATCGAGACGGATGCACCGGAGTCGTCGATCGCGACGTCGACGACCTCGAAGCGGTGGCGGACGACGGCACCGACCTGCTCGGCCCGGTCGCGCAGCAACCGGTCGAAGCGCGCCCGCTCGACGTGCCATGCGGAGCGCTGTGGCCCCGGCAGCGCCTCGGCGAAGTCGAAGGTCTGTACGCGATTCGTCGCCTCGTGGACGAACTGCGCCCCCCGCTTGAAGAAGAAGTCCTGCGGATCGGGCTCGATTCCCAGGACGCTCCGGATCAGACCGCTCGCCGGAAGCAGCGACTCGCCGATGTGGAAGCGCGGAAACGTCTCGCGCTCGACGACGAGCACCCGTTTCCCCGCCATCGCCAACACCGCCGCGACCGTCGATCCGCCCGGCCCTGCACCTGCGACGATCACGTCCCAATCGCTCGTCGTGCTCACGCTCCGATGCTCCCCGAGGCCGGCTCCGTCCGTCGGAAGACGAGCGAAGTATTCACGCCACCGAAGGCGAAGTTGTTCTTCATCACGTACTCCGACTCGATCTGCCGCGGCGCGCCGACGAGATAGTCGAGCCGGCCGCAACGCAGATCGGGATGATCGAGGTTGAGGGTAGGCGCGAACCAACCCTCTCGCTGCATCTCGATCGTCATCCACGACTCGAGCGCGCCGCAGGCACCCAGTGTATGGCCGATGTAGCTCTTGAGACTGCTCGTCGGGATTCGTTCGCCGAACACGTCCTGCATCGCGAGGCTCTCGGCGATGTCGCCGGCCTCGGTGGCCGTCCCGTGCGCGCCCACGTATCCGATCTGGGCGGCCGAGAGCGAGGCGTCGTCGAGTGCGAGGCGCATCACGGCCGCCATGCCCTCGCGGTCGGGATTCGTGATGTGGCGGCCGTCGCAGTTCGTGCCGTATCCGACGACCTCGGCATGGATGCGCGCGCCGCGAGCGCGGGCATGGTCGAGCGCCTCGAGGACGAGCGTCGCGGCCCCCTCCCCGACGACCAGGCCGTCCCGGTCGCGGTCGAACGGACGGGGGCTCGACTTCGGTTCGTCGTTGCGGGTCGACGTCGCATACATCACGTCGAAGACCGCCGCATCGATCGGATGGAACTCCTCGGCACCGCCCGTGATCATCACGTCCTGTCGACCGAACGCGATCGACTCGTAGCCGTAGCCGATCCCCTGGCTCCCCGACGTACAGGCGCTGCAAGTCGTGACGATCCTGCCGCGTATCTCGAAGAACTGGGCGAGATTGGCGGCCACCGTATGGCTCATGAACTGGACGTAGTCCGTCGCGCGAATGCCGCGCAGAGTGCGGCGATTGCCGATCGCATCCGCGTAGACCGCGATCGCGGGCGGGCTTCCCGACGTCGAGCCGTAGCTGATGCCGACCCGCCCGCCGCCGAGCATCGGATCACCCAGGAGCCCGGCGTCGGCGAGGGCGAGCTCGGTCGCCCGGGTCGCCAGCAACGAGACTCGCCCCATGCTCCGGATTCGTTTGCGCGGATAGGCATCCGGAATCTGGAAGTCGGTGATCGGCGCGCCCAGACGCGTCGTCATCGATTCGATTTCGCCCAGCGCGTCGACGCATTCGATCGCGGACCGTCCACACCGAAGGGCGTCGGAGACCCCCTTCCAATCGGCGCCGATCGGCGAAATTCCGGCCATTCCCGTGACGACGACCCGGCGCTTCATCTCGCGATCCCGTCCGACGATTTCCGACCGGCCTCCGCGGACCGGATCCCTCCGCGCGACGTCGTCCCTTCGCGATCCGATCGCTCCGACATCGCACCGACCTCCGGTTCTTCGCCAGGGACGAAGCACGACAGCCGCGCCTCCGCGATCGGTTCGTCCGACCCGAGTTCTTCGACCCGACAATCGAAGGACACCGCCCCCCGATCGCCCCCCCAGCTCCGGACGGCGACGACGCGAAACGACTCGCCCGCATTATATGCAGGCCGCGCGAACTGCACGCACCGAGAACCGAGCAGGAGCCCGAGGATCGGCGCCTCGCGGTTCGCCCATCGTTCGATCCCCGCATGCGCCGCGACGCATTGTGCCATCCATTCGATCGCCACATGGGCGCCGACGCCGCCGTCCGGGTCGCGGAGTGCCCCGCAGTCGGCCACGGAGACGAACGCGCTCGTCGCACGCGCATCGTGGCCTTCGATGGACCGCAGCCAGATCATCGGCGGACGGTGGACCAGCACGTCCGCCGGCTCGGGCCAGGCGCCGGGCCGACCGGCTGCGGGCCGCGGCGAAGGCCGATCCCCGAATGCGCTCCCGGGTGGCTGCGAAGACGGTGACCCGCATCGGATCCGACCGCGGGAAACCTCCTCGGCGTCGATCACGAAGCGGAAGTCCACGACGTCTCCGCACGCCTCCAGGCCGAGCTCCAGCGATTCCCCCGGCAGGACGGGGCGCT
>CAUJGH010000316.1 GCA_963169575.1 Myxococcota bacterium
AAGCAGCGGATGGCGGGCAAGCGGGTGCTCATCCGCGTCGAGCCGATGCGCTTCGTCTCATGGGACCATTCCAAGATTCCGAGCGTCCGGCTCCCGAGCGCCGGATTCGCGAGCGACAGGGCAACCGCGGCGGCGCCGCCGCGCGCCGGAATCCGGTGAGCCCATGGAAAGGGCAGCCACGGGCGAGCGGAGCGAGAAGATGACCGACGTCGAAAGACTGCTCGCCTACGAGGAGATCCGGCAGCTCGCCGCCCGCTATTCGGTCTACGCGGATGCGCGGGACATCGATCGGCTGGTCGCGCTCTTCGTTCCGGACGTGCGCGTCGGCCGGGACCGCACGGGCCACGAAGCGCTGAAGGCCGAGTTCGACCGCTCCTTCCGCCAGGTCGGCATCACCTTCCTCAACGTCGGCACCCACGTCATCGATCTCGAGAGCGCCGACCAGGCGACCGGCATCGTCTACGCCCGCGGCGAGATCCAGGACGGCGGCCCCGAGAGCCCGCGCTTCATCGTCCACGCGATCCAGTACCACGACCGCTATGCGCGGCAGGACGGACGCTGGCTCTTCGTTCGGCGGAAGCATTTCCTGGTCTACGGTGCCGAGCTCGGCGTCAATCCCCTCTCGCAGCCGCCCGCGAACTGGCCCGCCAGCCAGACGGGCCTCGGCAGCCATCCGCAGGCGCTCGAGAGCTGGCAACGTTTCTGGGCGACGAAGCCCTGAGGAGTCCTCGAAGATGAAGCAGGCCCGCATCCACGGCCCGAACGACGTGCGACTCGACGAGGTCCCCGATCCCGTCTGCGGCCCCGACGACGCGATCCTCGAGGTCGTGGCCTGCGGCATCTGCGGCAGCGACGTCGGCTATGCGAAGATCGGCGGCATCCAGACCCGCGCAGACGCGCCCTTCCCGATCGGCCACGAGCTCGCCGGCGTCGTCGCCGAAATCGGGAAGAACGTGCGCGGCGTGAAGGTCGGGGCGCGCGTCGCGCTCCATCCCGGCGCTGCGGGCTTCGGGCTCGGCAACGGCGGGCCCGAAGGCGGCTTCACGAAGCGGCTGCTGGTGCGCGGTGCGGCGCAGGGCAAGAGCCTCTTTCCCATTCCCGACGCGATGTCCTTCGAGCAGGCCGCCCTCGCCGAGCCCCTCGGCGTCGGCATGCATGCCGTCGATCAGGCGAACGTGCGCCCCGGCGACAAGGTCGCGATCCTCGGCGCCGGCGCGATCGGGCTCTCGGCGGCGGTGACGCTGCTCGACCGCGGGATCGAGGACGTCTGCGTCGTCGATCTCTCGGCGGCCCGCCTCGAGGTCGCGAGGAAGCTCGGCGTTCCGAACGTCGTCGAGTCGCGGAACGCGGATCTCTGGGAGGGGCTCGGCGAGATCCACGGCCGGCAATCCTTCTACGGGAGCTCGCTCGTCGGCACGAACGTCTTCATCGAGGCGACCGGCTCGGGGGCCCTGCTCGAGCAGGTCGTCGCCCGCTGCGCCCCGGCGACGCGCGTCTCCGTCGTCGCGCTCCATCGAAAGCCCGTCCAGATCGATTTCATGACGGTGCTGATGAAGCAGATGACGCTGGTCGGCGCGATGGAGTACCCGGAGCGCTACGAAGAGATGCTCGAGCTGATCGAGCGCCGGGATCCCAGCGCGATGATCACCCATCGCTTCGCCCTCGCCGATTTCGTCGAGGCGTTCGCGATCGCCTCCGCACCGGACGCCGGCGCGAAGGTCATGATCGAGATGCGCTGACGCGGCGGTGACCGGTCCTTCCCTCCTGCGCTCGCCCCTCGTCCATTTCCTGCTGCTCGGCGCGCTCGGATTCGCCGCCCGCAACCCGATCGGGATGTTCGTCGCGGCGTCGCTCGCAAAGGCTCCGGTCGTGACGATCGAGGCCGAACGCATCGACGCGCTGCGCGTCGGCTGGCAGGCGGAGAGAGGACGCGCCCCGACGCCGGCCGAGCTCGAGCGCTTGATCGGAAGCGAGATCGACGAGGAGCTGCTCTTCCGCGAGGCGCTCGCGCGCGGCTTCGCGCAGGACGACCCCGAGATCGCGCTGCGTCTCGTCCAGAAGATGACGTTCCTGGACGACGACGCGCAGGCCGCCGGTCCAGCCGAGCTCGTCCGGCGGGCCCGCGCGCTGGGCCTCGAACGCGAAGACGAGGTCGTCCGGCGCCTGCTCGTGCAGAAGCTCCGCCTCGCGGCGACGGCGCTCGCGCCAGACGAACGCCCCTCCGAAGCGGATCTCGTCCGGGCGCATGCGGAGCGAAGCGCGTCGCTGCAGGAGCCCGAGCGCCGGAGCCTCGTCCACGTCTTCGCGAGCCACGACCGGCGAGGCGACCAGACGGAAGCGGACGCCGCGGCCCTGCGCGAACGGATCGTGCGCGAGGCGATGCCGCAAGGGCGCGCGCTCCGGCAGGGCGACGCCTTTGCGCTCGGACCTCGCCTCGATCGATCCGCACAGGACGAGCTCGCGCGGAGCTTCGGCGAAGCCTTCGCGAGCGAGGTCTTCGCCCTCGCGCCAGGGCATTGGTCGCAGCCGATCGCATCGGCC